>NZ_JAFBEP010000001.1:300000-383104 GCF_016908775.1 Defluviitalea raffinosedens
TCAACTAAAATGTTTCCTAAGTCTTTAAGTCTTTCTTCAGCATAAACAGTTTTTGCATTTAAAAAGCCTGGCAGACTTCCCAAAATCACCGCTAATGCCAATATAAGGGGAGCCATTCTTTTAATTAGCTTTTTCACTGTTTTCCCTCCTTTTTTTCTCATTTGCTTTCCTCCCTTGAAATGAATTTTTATATTTCTTTCATTTAAAATATCATAAAAAATTCTCTAAAAACGATCTATTGCATGAAACATGATTTTTTTGACATGAAATACAATACCCGCAGGTGTGCATCCTGCCCGGAAGACTTTTTATTGTATAGGAAATTTGGTGGAATTTCCTATACAATAAAAACAGGCTGCTCAGTAAATCTTTTACTGAGCAGCCTGCTAAACTTACGCTCTTTTCACGGTGAATTGAACTGCTTCTCCATTGATATTCCAGTCTTTGGAATAGCCGTCCATGGTTCCTTCTGATATGTTTTCTGCCAAAACTTCTCCGGCGATTTCTTCTTTATTTCTTTCGATAATCTTAGCCAGCTTTTCATTGCCATGATATGTTACAAGAATATAGTCCTGTACTTCGAAGTCAGCTTCTTTTCTCATGGTCTGGATCTTGCTGATGATTTCTCTTACAAATCCTTCTTCAATCAGTTCTTCTGAAAGATTGGTATCTAATACTACAGTCACATCTTTCTCACTTTCTGCCACAAAACCTTCTTTATGCTCTGTGGAGATTAAAAGGTCTTCTTCAAGGAGTTCCACTTTTTCTCCATCAAAATCAAAGGTTAATGGATTGCCGCTTTTTAGCTCATTCATGGCTTTGTTGCCATCGATTGCTGTTAGAGCTTCGCGGATTTTTCCTACCAGTTTTCCGTATTTAGGCCCTACAGTCTTTAACTGAGGCTTGAAGGAATAGGTTGTAAAATCAGCCACATCATCGGTAAAGATAACTTCTTTCACATTTAACTCATCGGCAATGATGTCTTTGTATTCGCCTGGAAGTTCTTTAGCTACTTTAACATACATTTTTCCTAAAGGCTGTCTGTTTTTAATATTGGCAGTATTTCTGCATGCACGGCCCTGAACAACGACTTTTAGAACTGTGTCCATGTTTTCTTCTAATTCTTTGTTAATGAATGTTTCATTAACTTCTGGGAACAGGCACAGGTGCACACTTTCAGGAGCGTTCTTATCCACATTTCTTACAAGATTTTGGTAAATTTCTTCTGCCATAAATGGTGTAAATGGCGCTGTAAGCTTCGTTAAAGTGGTTAAAACAGTATAAAGAGTCATATAGGCATTGATTTTATCCTGAGGCATATCTTTATACCAGAAACGTTCTCTACTTCTTCTTACATACCAATTACTTAAATCATCTACAAAGTCCTGCAGAGCTCTTGCAGATTCTATGATTCTGTAATTGTCTAAGTTTTTATCAACAGTTGCAATTAAAGAATGCAGTCTGGATAAAATCCATTTGTCCATGATGGATAATTGGTCGTAATCCAATGTATAATCCATTGGATTGAATCCGTCAATGTTCGCATACAGTACATAGAATGCATAAGTATTCCAGAAAGTTCCCATGTATTTTCTTTGAGCTTCACTGACGGCTTCTCCGTAGAATCTGCTTGGAAGCCATGGTGCACTGTTGGTGTAGAAATACCATCTTACTGCATCCGCCCCTTGTTTGTCCAGAACAGACCATGGATCCACTACATTTCCTTTATGCTTGCTCATCTTAAGTCCATCTTTGTCCTGAACCAATCCGAGCACAATTACGTTCTGGTATGCCGGTTCATCAAATAAAAGAGTGGAAATAGCAAGGAGTGTATAGAACCAACCTCTTGTTTGGTCCACTGCTTCACTGATAAAGTTTGCAGGGAAATTTTGCTCGAATTTTTCCTTGTTTTCAAACGGATAATGCCATTGTGCAAAAGGCATGGAACCAGAATCGTACCAGCAGTCAATAACTTCCGGAACCCTCTTCATGCTGCCGCCGCACTTGGGGCAATTAAGATATACATTGTCAATATAAGGCTTATGAAGTTCTATATCTTCTGGTACATCTTTTCCCATTTCGCGGAGTTCTGCAATGCTGCCTATGGCATGGCGATATCCGCAACCACATTCCCAGATTGGCAGAGGAGTTCCCCAGTATCTTTCACGGCTAAGACCCCAGTCTATGACATTTTCAAGGAAGTTTCCAAAACGGCCGTCACGGATATTTTCAGGAAGCCAGTTAATTTTTTTGTTATTTTTAAGCAATTTGTCTCTAACTGCTGTCATCTTAATGAACCAGGTATCTCTTGCGTAATATAAAAGTGGTGTATCACATCTCCAACAGAAAGGATAGGAGTGCTCATAATCCTGAGCTTTGTAAAGAAGGTTTCTGCTGTCTAAATTCTTTATAATCTCTGGATCAGCGTCTTTTACAAACATTCCTTTCCAGGGGGTTACAGCATCTACAAAATTACCTTGCTCATTAACCAATTGCACAAAAGGAAGATCATAAGTTCTTCCGACTCTGGCATCGTCTTCCCCGAAAGCAGGAGCTGTATGAACGATACCAGTACCATCTGTTAAGGTTACATAATCATCTGCTACAACATACCATGCTTTTTTATCTACCTTAGCAAAATCAAAAATTGGTGTATATTCTGTTCCGACTAAATCTTTTCCAACCATTCTGTCTAAAACTTCGTATGCTTCGTTTAATACGGTTTCTGCCAAAGCTTCTGCTAAAATATAAACTTCATCAGCACATTTTGCTTTTACATAGGTTTCATCAGGATTTACAACCAATGCCACATTGGACGGCAGAGTCCATGGGGTTGTTGTCCAAGCCATTAAGTAAACTTGGTTTTCGCCTTTTACAGGGAATTTTACAAAAACAGAAGCTTCTTTAACATCCTTATAGCCTTGTGCGACTTCATGGCTGGATAAGGATGTACCACATCTTGGGCAATAAGGTACTATTTTATGGCCTTTGTATAAAAGTCCTTGATCCCAAATTTTCTTTAAAGACCACCAAACCGATTCAATATAATTATTATGATAGGTTACATATGGGTTTTCCATATCTACCCAATAACCTACACGATCGCTCATTCTTTCCCATTCACTTTGATACTTCCAAACGCTTTCCTTACACTTTTTGATAAAAGGTTCTACGCCATATTCTTCAATCTGAGGCTTACCGCTGATGCCAAGGGTTTTTTCTACTTCCAGCTCAACAGGAAGTCCATGAGTATCCCAGCCTGCTTTTCTAAGAACATTATATCCTTTCATTGACTTGTATCTTGGGATAATATCCTTAATTACCCTTGTTAAAATATGCCCTATATGAGGCTTTCCATTGGCTGTAGGAGGTCCATCATAAAATGTAAAAGTCGGTCCCCCTTCTCTCAGGGACATGCTTTTTTCAAAGATATTGTTTTCTTTCCAGAATTTTAATACCTGTTTTTCTCGTTCCACAAAATTCAGGTCTGTCGAAACTTTGTTATACACAGTATACCCTCCATTCCTTTCCATTATAAAAAGCCTCTCATCCCTTAACAGGACGAAAGGCTACTTTCGCTATACCACCTGATATTACATCGTTCTATACATACTATAATATGCTTTCCTGTTAACGGGGGAATCCCGTCAGAGCCTACTGCAAGTTCGGTCTGCCACTCCAAGGGGATTTTCCGTATTTTCTTCATCTTGGGCTTCCACCATCCCCAATTCGCTGTGGACTCCAAAAATACGTACTTGTCCTTTTCCTCGTGTTTATACAAATATCCCAATCTATAATTCAATTTATTATTATAGGAAAGTCTTTATGATTTGTAAAGGGGGTTTTTTATATTTATTGTCATTATTTTAACTTTTTATTCATATTTTATAGTTATAGATTTTACATTGCCTTGACGGATTAGAAAGGAGGATGGATATGGAGATTTTATACTTCATTATCGTTACATTGTTTTCTGCCTTTACTTTGCTGCTTCTATCTTCTCAATGCAAACATTATGCAGTCAAAAAAGGGGAGGAACTGGTTAAACTTATATCCAGAAATAAACAGATATAGTTTTTCTATTTCAAAATCCTTATTCCGTTCATTGACTTTGTGGTATAATGGTACAAGCCGGTATTAAATAGTATACGAAAGGAAGTCTAAAATGAACGGTTTAAATTTAACCCTTCTTACGGATCTTTATGAGATGACCATGATGCAAGGGTATAAACAAGCTCATGTCAAAAACCATGAAGTCGTATTTGATTTGTTTTATCGTACCAATCCCAGCAACTCAGGATACGCCATCGCTGCAGGGTTGCAACAGGCGATTGATTATATTAAAAATCTTTCTTTTTCTGAAGAAGACTTGAACTATCTAAGAAGCCTTAATTTATTTACCGAAGACTTTATTAATGATTTAAGAAACTTTAAATTTACTGGAGATATATACGCTATTCCTGAAGGCACAGTGGTCTTTCCAAAGGAACCTCTCCTTCGGGTAAAGGCGCCTATTTTTGAAGCGCAATTTATCGAAACTGCTTTGCTGAACATTATCAACCATCAAAGTTTGATTGCTACCAAAGCTGCCAGAGTATGCTGGGCGGCGGAAGGAGACTCTGTCTTAGAATTTGGATTAAGACGGGCACAGGGTCCTGACGCTGGCATTTATGGAGCCAGGGCAGCAATGATTGGCGGATGCACCGGCACCTCAAATGTACTGGCAGGTAAAATGTTTGACATTCCGGTTAAAGGTACCCATGCCCACAGTTGGGTCATGAGTTTTCCGGATGAACTGACAGCCTTCAGAGAATATGCAAAAGCATTCCCGGATAACTGTATCCTTCTTGTGGATACATATGACACTTTAAAATCCGGAGTACCCAATGCCATTCAAGTGTTTAAAGAATTAAGAGAAAAGAATATAAAGCCTAAAATCATAGGTATTCGTTTGGATAGCGGGGATCTGGCATATCTCTCTAAAGAAGCAAGGAAGATGCTTGATCAGGCCGGATTCCCCGAAGCCATTATCAGCGCCTCCAGCGATCTTGATGAATATCTTATAGCGGATTTAAAACGGCAAGGTGCAAAAATTACTATGTGGGGTGTAGGAACAAGACTGATTACCTCTAAAGACTGCCCTGCCTTTGGAGGAGTTTATAAATTAGCCGCGGAAAGAAATGAAGAAGGGGTTTTAGAACCTAAAATCAAGCTTTCAGAAAACCCCGATAAAGTAACGAACCCTGGAGTTAAGAAAATCATCAGAATTTATGATAAAGCTTCAGGCAAAATAAAAGCGGATTTGATTGCTTTAGATGATGAAACCTTTGACGAAAGCAAACCTCTTAAATTATTTGATCCAGTGAATACCTGGAAGCAAATGAAGCTTAAACCCGGGACATTTACTTTAAGAGAATTGCTTGTTCCTGTTTTCATCAATGGAGAATGTGTTTATCAGTCTCCTTCTGTTATGGAAATACGGGAATATTGTCAGCATGAGCTATCGACCTTATGGGACGAAGCAAAAAGACTCACCAACCCATATATCATCCCTGTGGATTTGTCCAAAAAACTTTACGATTTGAAAAAGCAAATGATCGATGACATTAGAGGTACCAGTATAGATGAATAAAACCATTGTACAAAAAGCGTGCAAGTCCATGCACGCTTTTTATCTATCTAGAAGTAGTCAAGTTATTTCGTCTTGTCGTTGTGGTTGTTGTTCTGGTGTTTGGAGTATTCCCAGCAGTTGGTGTTTTATATGTGGTAATCCCCGCTCCTCCTGATATATTGTTTTTACCTGTTGTACCTTTTATATTAGATAGATCTGTTGTTCCTCGTGTGCCTGTTGTACCAGTCGTGTTTCTGGTTGTGGTTCCGGTAGTATTTCTGTTTATAATTCTATTTGTTGTTCCTGTTATTGTTCTGTTTGTTGTTCCGGGAAGTGTTCGCTGAATCTGGGTTGTAATGCCTCGTCTTACATTGTCTTCATCATCGTTTAAATCTCCGTCAAATACATTTTCGTCACCAGGCATTAAATCTACATCATTGTCAGTGTTATAATTGGCCCTATTGGTATTGCCTGTATCATCATAGCCCATAATATTATCGTCCCAATCATTGGCGTTGCGGTCTGTAACGCCATTATCATACAATCCATCATTGTTTCTAGTATTTCTTGCAGTATTGTTGCCAGAGCATCCTGCAAGCATAACCATTACGGCAAGTAATCCAATTAATGCTGCTTGTGCAAACTTTTTCATCTCATCGCCTCCTTATTATAAATTTCATTATTTATTGTCTCTTAAATTTAGAGAAAAATGTTGTATGTTTTTTGGTAATTGTACAGAATAATATGATATAATGTTTCTATATCGAAATACTTGTTGAAAAATGAGGTGTACATTATGAGATCAGTTCTCTGCATTTTATTCATTGTTTTTCATAGAATCTCTTCACTCATTTTTATGGTTAAATATACTTTTTTAAAAAAATTTAGAACAAAAGAAAAATTAACCGCTTATGCGTATAAATGGGTCCAGGGTTTAGCTCGAGGTGTCCTATGGTGTTCAGGAGCAAGAATGACTGTAAATGGAAAAGAAAACATACCAAAGGACAAAACAGTTCTTTTTGTAGCCAATCATAAGAGTTTTTTTGATATACCTATTTTAGTCAGTGTCATTGATATGCCTATGGCTTTTATTGGTAAAATGGAACTTAAAAAGACGCCTGTAGTATCCTATTGGATGAAAAAAATCAATTGCATATTTATGGACAGAGACGATATCCGCCAATCCCTTAAAGCCATTAATCAAGGTATTGAGCAAATCAAAGAAGGGCAATCCTTATTAATCTTTCCGGAAGGAACAAGAATCATAGGAGATGAACTGGGAGAGTTTAAAAAAGGAAGTTTAAAACTTGCCACAAAGACTAATGCACCTATTGTGCCGATCTACATAGGAAATGCCTATAATATTTTAGAAACTCATTTCCCTTGGGTTAAAGCCACTGATATCCTTGTAAATATCGGCAGCCCCATTGATTTAGAAAATCTGTCTTCGGAAGAAAAGAAAAACCTATCAGAATATGTTAAAAATCAAATTGAAAATTTGCGAAAAATTTAAACGGGTGAGCATGCTCACCCGTTATTATTTTGGAAACTATAGCATTGGAGACAAAAGCCTTGAAACCGACTCCTTGAATTTAATTCTAAATCCTCTTTTCTTGTATATTTCATAAGTAATTTCTTCACTGTCTTCTAAATCTCTCAGAAACTGTTCGTAAAGCCTGGTATTGACCTCTTCATCATATATAAATGCATTTACTTCAAAATTCAGCTTAAAACTTCTGATGTCGAAATTAGCCGTCCCTACGGTACTCACTAAATCATCCACCAAAATCATTTTACTATGTATGAATCCTTTTTCATAAGTATAGCATTTAACTCCAGCCTGAAGCAGCTCTCCAACATAAGATAAGGATGCCCAATATACAAACATATGATCAGGCTTATTGGGGATAATAATTCTTACATCCACTCCCGATAAGGCTGCTATTTTTAAAGCTTCCAATAAACTGTCGTCAGGAATAAGATAAGGGGTATGGATATATATTCTTTCCTTTGACAGGCTAATCATCTTTAAAAATCCGTTTCGTATGGAACTCCATTTAGAGTCAGGACCGCTGGAAACGATTTGAATACCCGTATTGCCATCGACATTTTTAGGAGGAAAATATTTTGATTCTATAATTTGGGGAGTTTTTGTACAGAAACGCCAATCCTGCAAGAACCTAAGTTCCAGACTGTCCACAGCAGTTCCCTGAATTCTTAGGTGCGTATCTCTCCAAAAACCCATTTTCTTTGATAACCCCAGATACTCCGTGCCAATATTAATGCCCCCTACATAGGCTTTCTGACCGTCGATAATACATATTTTACGATGGTTTCTATAGTTAACACGAAGATTGATATAAGGCAAAAAAGGCGGTAAGAAACAGCTGATTTCTCCTCCAGCTTCCAGCAAAGGCTTAAAAAAATCTTTTGGAAGCCAAATACATCCCATGCCATCATAGAGCAGCTTAACCTCCACTCCTTCTCTTGCTTTTTTGGCCAAAAGTTCAACAACCCTCTTGCCTAAAGAATCATTTCGAATAATATAATATTCTATATGGATAAAATCCTTTGCCGCTTCAATGTCCTCTATCATTTTCTCAAATTTGTCATAACCATTATAATAAATGTCCACAATATTATCCTGGGAATAAAGAGCATTGTGTCCTACCAGATGAAGATGTATAATATCTTTACACTTTTGAATATTGGGGTAATCATAGGCAATTTCCTTTTGGTGCAGCACTTTTTCCTGCCTGTGTACCATCCTGTGGATCTGGTCCTCTTCTTCTTTAAGCTCAAAGAGCTTCTTTTTTCTTAAATCCTGGCCTATAAATAAATATAATAAAAAGCCTAAAATAGGTACAAAAAACAGGATCATGAGCCACGCCCATGTAGAAGAAGGATTTCTTCTTTCAAAAAACACAATCAAAATCGCCAGTATGAAATTAATAAACAAAATATGATTGATAATCCAAAGAATTGTGTTTTCAATAGTCATTTTCCCCCTCCTTTTATCACATATTATTATACCAAAACTTTGTATTTCCCAAATATTTTTCTAAGAAATTTCTATTTCATATTTTCATATTCAATGGTACAATGTAAAAAGGATATATTACATAATATTTTCTTGCTGCAATAAATGTGGCAGTAGAAACAAAGGAGGACAACGAGTGAATATTTGGCAAATCCTTTTGATCATTCTTGCAGTGTTGATTGCTTTGGGTGTAGTATTGTATTTTTTGGGAAAAAAAATGCAAACCAAAATGGACCAACAACAAAGCTTAATCAATCAACACAAAATGGTTACATCCATTCTTGTAATTGATAAGAAGAAAAGCAAAATTACTGATTCCAACTTGCCGAAAATGGTAATTGATCAATTTCCCAAGTGGTATCGTTTTCGTAAAATGCCTTTAGTAAAGGCGAAAGTAGGCCCTCAAATCACTACTTTTCTTTGTGATGAAAAAGTGTTTAAACAACTTCCAACTAAAAAAGTCGTTAAAGTGGAAATTGCAGGGCTCTATATCTTGTCCATTAAATCAGTTAAAAAATAAATTAAAATCCCTCCAGAAAATGGAGGGATTTCTTATATTTCATAATCTACAACAGCTCTGCTTACTATATTGGCTCTTATGAAGGTTGCAACTTTTAAATGTTCGGGATGTTCTTGATATGTATCTAAATCTTCTTTGCTTTTAAATTCGGAATATAATACCAAATCGTATGCCATATCACTGGGATTAAAATTAATGCCTACTTCGATGGAAACAATCTCTTTTATTTTGTCCTTTAAACCTTCTAAGCGAATTTTGGCTTCCTTCGCTATTTCTTCCTTGCTTCCAAAGTCCGAAGCTTCCTTTAATCTCCACATCACAATATGTTTAACCATGTTCTTCCTCCTCTTCCCGCCTTTGTTTTAATGTTTTTTCCCATTATAATATTATTATCATATTTTTTCAACGATAAGGAGTATACTAATATGAATTACAAAATCTACGTGGTTGGCAATAAAATCCAAAAATTTTACACTGACGGGATCAAAGAATATGTCAAAAGATTAAGCCGATACTGCAAACCAAGTTTAGTTCCCGTGAAAAATGAAGAAGATCTGCTAAAAAAACTTTCTCCAAAATCCTATAAAATCTTGATCGCTTCTTATGGCGCTCAACTCTCTTCCGAAGAACTTGCATCTAAAATCAATCACCTTGGAGTGTCAGGAAAATCGGATATTGCCATAATTATAGGGTCCACGAAAGCAAATTATGATGAATGTCTTGCCATAAGCCCTATGGAAATGGACTTGGGGCTTACAGCTACTATATTATTTGAGCAAATATACCGTGCTTATCGTATTATAAACAATGAACCATATCATAAATAGTTCTTTAAAAAAGGGGGTATTGGTTTGAAACACCCTAAGCTCAGCGTAATCATAAAAGATTTATACTGCAGATTTTATGATGATGAAGTTACGGCCTTAGGTGCACAACTTACATTTTACCTCGTATTGTCATTTTTCCCTTTTTTAATTTTTGTACTAAGCATCTTAAGCTATACTCCCATAACATTTGATTCTTTTCTTATGAATCTGTCAGGTATCCTTCCTCATGAAGCATATTATGCGGTGTATCAAACGATTGAAGAAATTATGGCGGGAGGCAATCACACTCTTTTATCCCTTGGTATGATCACCACCCTCTGGAGTGCTTCCAACGGTGTTAATGCCCTCATAAGAGGCCTTAACAAAGCCTATGACGCAGAAGAGACCCGTTCGTTTTTAAGAATTCGCGGGATTTCCTTATTCTTCACCCTTGTTATTGCGATTTCTATTCTGTTTTCTCTTGGGCTGATTGTTTTTGGAGAAACCATAGGGCGCTCTTTATTCTCACATATGGGACTATCCCCCTGGTTTAAAACCTTATGGGGATTATTTCGCTATTTTATTATCATCATTACTCTGGTGCTTGTTTTAATGTGTGTTTATCGTTATATGCCCAATCATCATCTTTCGTTTAAAGATGTGATTCCTGGAACATTGTTTTCTGCATTGATCTGGATAGTAATTTCATCTGTTTTTTCTGCTTATGTAAACAATTTTGGGAAGTTTAATATGATGTATGGAAGCATAGGAGGCATCATTGTTTTACTCCTTTGGTTGTATTTAAGCAGTATCGTCATACTCCTGGGCGGAGAACTAAATGGAACCCTGATATTTTTAAAGCAGGGGAAATCCAAACCATACTGCAAAAAGTTCGGATTCTCCCTGCCGTTTATGAGGCAAAACTAAAGGACTGTTTATCTTTTTATTTTGATCACCATGATATTGTCTTTACCTGCTTCTACAATGCCATTTTTCTTTTCCATTGCTTCTGTGATCTGAGGATTTGTAATAATAATCGGGGTAATTGTGGATTTCCCTAACGACTTAATTGTTTCAAGATCCATTTCTATAAGTGGATCTCCTTCTTTGACTTCATCCCCTACTGCTGCAATACGCCTGAAACCCTCGCCTTTTAATTTTACCGTATCAATTCCTAAATGAATCAAGATTTCCAGTCCTTCCTTAGTCTTCATAGCCACTGCATGATTGGTATTAAAAATCTGGACAATGGTTCCGTTGCAGGGAGCAACGACCAAGCCATTATTGGGTTCAATAGCCACTCCATCTCCAACCATTTTTGCTGAAAACACTTCATCAGGAACCTCTGTAATATCCATCAGTTTTCCAGAAACCGGTGCAACGATATATACTTCAATACTTTTCTTTAAAAATCCAAACATAAAAGCCCTCCTTTTAATGTGAAATGCTTATTTATTTATGAATGCTTTTATATAAAATACCATTATAGTATATAAAAACATTCATAAATAAACATAAATCTCGTTACGGGAGAAGGGTCTCCCGTAACGAGATTTTCCCTTTTCTTACAGAAGACGTTTTATTTCATTGGCAATAAGTTCTGCTTTTGTTCCTACAACTACCTGCAGATTCTTTTTATTGGGACGAAGTACACCAGTTGCGCCTAAAGCTTTAAGTTCTTCGTCTTTTATGATGCTGGCATCATTAACTGTAAGACGCAATCTCGTAATACAAGAATCTACTTCAACAATATTAGATTTGCCACCGAGCTTCTTAATATATTCTCTTGCCAAACCGGAAAGTCCCTTATCTGCAATCAGATCATCTGCTTTTCCGCCTTCTTCATCCACTCTTCCCGGAGTTGGAAGATCCATTTTTTCAATAATAAATACAAACAAGAAATAGTAAATAATACCAAATACAATTCCTACAGGAATAAGCAGCCATCCTTTGGTGGCAAGCCCCATATTTAAGAAATAGTCAATCGCACCTGCAGAGAATCCAAATCCGTGACGAATGCCCATTACATAGGTAACAGCCATAGATACACCTGTTAGAAGGGCATGCGCAACATAAAGTGCTGGTGCCAGGAACATAAACATAAATTCAATAGGTTCTGTAATTCCTGTTAAGAAAGAAGTAAAAGCGACTCCAAGCAATGCACCTGTAACAGCCTTACGGTTTTCCTTTTTGGCAGTTTTAATCATTGCCAATGCAGCTGCAGGAAGACCAAACATCATCACTGGGAAGAATCCTGTCATAAACATTCCGGCAGATGGATCCATTAAACCCTGTGCAGGAATTTGCGCAAAGAAACGGTTCAAATCTCCTGTAGCTCCGTTAAATTCTCCAAATACAAACCATGTAAAGCTGTTAATAACATGGTGAAGGCCCACTGGAATAAGCAGACGATTTAAGAATCCAAAAGCAAATGTACCCGCTGCACCGGCTGCTACCATGCCATGGCCGATCGCATCGATGATTCCTTGAACTGGAGGCCAGACATAACCAAATATCAATGCCGCAATAATCATAACTAAGGAAGTAACAATGGGTACAAATCGTCTTCCGCCAAAAAATCCTAAGAAATCCGGTAATTTTATATCATGATATTTATTATATAAAAGTCCTGCTGCAATCCCTGCAAGCATCCCTGCAAGAACCCCCATATTGATTGTATCATTAATAGCTGCTGTACCTTTCGTCAGAACAAAGTAACCTACAGCTCCAGCCAAAGCTGCCGATCCATTATTGTCTTTTGCCAAACCAACAGCAACTCCAATAGCAAACAAGATTGCCAGATTGTCAAATACCGCTGAACCGGCACTTGCAATAAAAGGAATATTAAATACATCTTCCGCACCTAGACGAAGCATCAGTGCTGCAACCGGCATTACAGCAACAGGAAGCATTAATGCCTTCCCCAATTTTTGTAACTTTCCAAATACATTACTCATTCTGACCCCTCCTAAAATATAATAGAATAAAATTTATAAATGTTTCTACCCTCCTTTCGTTATACATTTAATAATCATAATAAAAATTTAAAAAAGGCATGAACTCACATCTTAGAAAATAATTATTTCTAAGATATAAGCTCATGCCTGAACAACCGTCAGTAACACGCTTACTATTCTTTATTTGATTTCATTAATTCCCTTAATCTTTCAATATGAATCGCCATATATCCTAATTCATCATCCGTAATCCTAATGTCTTTATATTGCTTAATATGATCTGCAATATTTCTTGCAATCTCAAAGGAAAATGAAAAACGCTGCTTGATTGTATCTAAAAGAGGATTTTCAACCTGCTTATTCTGCTCCATCCGATTAATTGCAAGCCTTAAATGATTGACCAACCGATAATACGAAAGATCTTGGGGATCAATTTTGTAATCTAAAGCCTTTTCAACAATTTCAACAGCTTCCTTAAGAAGCCTTGTATCTTTTACCGTTTCTGAAATACTTTTATTTTGTCTCGCAGAGTGCAGATGAAGGGCGATAAAACCTATTTCTGATTCGGATATTTCTGTTTTTAATCTGTTTCTGATAATCTCTTCTCCTATTCTTCCTATTTCGAATTCTCTAGGATATAAAGTCTTGATTTCAAATAAGAAGGGATTATTGATCTCCATTCCATTTTTAAGCCGCTCTACAGCAAAACCTATATGGTCCGCAAGTACAATATGAATGTGATCGTTTAACTTTCCAAGTTGCTCTTCTGCGATGGTAATGATTTCTTCACATGCACTTATGACGTCTTCATCCAGTTGCTGTAAAAGAGAAAAATACTCCTCTTTGATCTTTTTGTCAAAGGTGCGAAACTCCTTTTCGATTTGACTTTTATCTACTTCGATAATGGCTTTTTCTTTTTTACCAAATCCAAGTCCTTTTCCAATCAAAACTACTTCCTGGTGATTTTGAAGGTCTACTGCAAGAATCACATTATTATTCATTACTTTTTTTATTTGATACCTTGACTTGTTTGTCAAAGGACTCCCCCCAATAATCGGATAACCAATACAAAAAACAAAAAGGCATAAACCCACTCACTTACGAAAAAACTTCATGAATAGATTTATGCCTGATAACCAGTAACACATCTACATTATTTACTATTTGTCCATATAATAACATTATTCTGGATATTATGTCAAGAGCCAATCGTATGCAAATTAGTTCTTATTATAAGTTTATGCCTTTAAGCTTTTTAATATGTTACCCATTTAAAACATATTTTTCAATCGCCTTGGCAACCCCTTCGTTATCACAGGTATCTGTTATTTGATCGGCCACCGCCTTAACATTAGGTGCTGCATTCCCCATAGCAATTCCAAGACCAGCATAAGAGATCATTTCTATATCATTTTCACTGTCCCCTATGGTTAGAATCTCTTCTTTAGCATATCCATATTTTTGAGCAAGCCAGTAGATTGCTTCTCCCTTGCTGACATCTTTTCTTACAATCTCAATATAATTAAAGCCTGTTCGGATCAGCTTGTAATCCGGATGATTGATTCTCTGTGTTAATGTCTTAATCTCTTCTTCATTTTGAAAAGACAGAAGAATCTTCGTGGGATATTTGATAACCGAGAAATCCTCTATAAGCTCTGCTTTCATTCCTGATATTTCTTCAATGATTTCTCTGTCATCCCAATTCTTTTGTGTGTAGTACCGATCCATATCAAATACATATACAGGCATTTCTACGCCTTTTAATTGCTCAAGAAGCTCATAATAATCTTTATCTTTAATGAATGCCTTAAACACCTTTTCTCTTTCTTTTGGTGAAGTAATCACCGCTCCATTTAAAGAAACATATTCATCAACCAGTCCTAAATGCTTCGTAAAAGCATACATAGAATCCCATAAACGTCCTGAAGCCAATACCACTTTAATGCCTTTTTTAATACATTGGGTCAATACCTTTTGAGTATTTAAAGTTACTTCATGTTTTGAATTTAGTAAAGTTCCATCCATATCAATCCCGATAAGCTTATACTGCATTATTCTCCCTCGCTTCTAATGGCTTAATCTTACTTCATGTTAGCATAAGGGTGAATTAAAGTAAATGCATATAAAATGCATATAAAAATTTACCAATCCTATTGACTTTCATTTAACTTATTATATAATGTAATTAACATATGAATATTCGTTCATATGTTCAGACGTAGAAAGGAGTTTTATTATGGAATATAATGGAATAGAAAAATGTGACTCTACGATCATTCATGAAGATGTTATAGAAAAAGTAAAAGATTCCATGCCCCCTGAAGAAACTTTATATGATTTGGCAGAATTATTTAAAGTATTTGGAGACAGTACCAGAATCAGAATACTTCATGCCCTGTCAGCTTCCGATATGTGTGTATGTGATATTGCCGCACTCCTTGGAATGACACAATCGGCTATTTCTCATCAACTCCGGGTATTAAAACAAGCAAGACTTGTAAAGTACAGAAAAGAAGGAAAAACCATCTATTATTCTCTGGCAGATGACCATGTGACTCAAATCTTTGCCCAAGGTTTAGAACACGTTAATGAGTAATTGCAAGGGGGGAAATCCTATGGTTAAAAAAGAACTGATTTTAGAAGGATTGCACTGTGCTAACTGTGCTGCAAAAATTGAAACTCAAGTAAAAGCTATTCCAGGAGTTCAAAATGCATATATTGATTTTGTATCTCAAAAACTCACATTAGAAATTAATTCTCCTGGTACAATAGCCTCTATAATAGAAAAAGCATCAACGATAGCTACATCTGTCGAATCCGGTATCCGTGTACTGGAAAATACACCTAAAGAGACTAAGAAAGAAGAAAAGGAAGATTTTAAAGAAATAATACCTCTGATATTGGGAATTGCTCTTTATGCTTTGGGATTAATACTTCCTCTGTCTTCATTAAATGAAAAACTTATATTTTTACTGAGTTACCTTCTGGTCGGCACGGAAGTCTTAGTAAAAGCCCTGAAAAATATATTAAAAGGGCAAGTATTCGATGAGAATTTCCTGATGGTGATTGCAACAATTGGCGCCTTTGCTATTGGAGAATTTCCTGAAGCTGTAGCGGTAATGGTCTTTTACCAAATCGGAGAATTCTTTCAGGACTTGGCGGTTAACCGCTCAAGAAAAAACATCCAGGCCTTAATGGATATCCGGCCGGACTATGCTCATCTAAAACTTGAAAACGGCAGTAAAGTCGTATCTCCTGAAGAAGTAAAAGTGGGCGATCTGATTCTTGTAAAACCCGGTGAAAAAATTCCATTGGACGGAATCGTTGTAGAAGGAAGTTCTACCCTTGATACATCGGCTCTCACTGGAGAATCTCTTCCAAGGGAAGTTAAAGTAAATGATGAAGTACTTTCAGGTTCAATTAATGAAAGAGGGTTATTAACGATCAAAGTGACAAAGCTTTTTTCTGAATCTACCGTATCAAAAATACTGGATTTGGTTCAAAATGCCAGCAGCAAAAAAGCTCCCACAGAAAACTTCATTACGAAATTTGCAAGATATTATACCCCTACCGTTGTCATTTCGGCAGCTCTTCTTGCTTTGATCCCTCCTCTTTTTATTCCTGACGCAACCTTTTCAGAGTGGATTTATAGGGCCCTTATTTTCCTGGTTATATCTTGCCCCTGTGCCCTGGTTGTTTCTATACCTCTTGGATTTTTTGGAGGAATTGGAGGCGCATCAAAAAACGGTATCCTCATAAAAGGAAGCAATTATCTGGAAGCTTTAAATGATGTGCATACCATTGTATTTGACAAAACAGGCACATTAACAAAAGGCGTATTTAAAGTAACAAAAGTAATTCCTAAAGGAAATCTTTCCGAAGAAGCATTGCTTGAATTTGCTGCATTGGCGGAAAGTTATTCTACACATCCCATTGCCCTTTCAATTTTAAAAGCCTATGGAAAAGACATCGATAAAAGCAAAATATCTGCGGCGGAAGAAATACCTGGGCACGGTGTTAAAGTAAATGTGGATGGAAATGAAATATTGGCTGGAAATGAAAAGTTAATGCTTAATCATAACATTCATGTTGATTCTGATACCTCCGGCAGTCTGATTCATATTGCGGTGGACGGAAATTATGAAGGGTTAATCGTCATTTCCGATGAAATCAAAGAAGATTCCAAACAGGCGATTCATGAATTAAAAGCCATTGGAATTAAAAAGACAGTAATGCTGACAGGCGATCGACATTCTACTGCCAAAGAAGTTGCAGAAGAACTTAGTCTGGATGAGTACTACAGTCAACTGCTTCCCCACGAAAAAGTAGAAAAATTAGAATTGATCCAAACTCAAATTCCTTCAAAAGAAAAGCTTATCTTCGTAGGAGACGGTATAAATGATGCACCGGTTCTTGCAATGGCTGACATAGGCGTTGCCATGGGAGGAGTAGGCTCCGATGCGGCAATCGAAGCTGCCGATATCGTTCTTATGACCGACGAACCTTCAAAACTTGTCTCTGCCATTCAAATTGCCAAAAAAACCCGCCGTATTGTATGGGAAAATATCATTTTTTCTCTTGGCGTTAAGATCTTTGTTCTGGCTTTAGGAGCCTTAGGTTTTGCTACGATGTGGGCAGCCGTATTTTCCGATGTAGGCGTTGCTTTAATTGCAGTATTAAATGCCATGCGTGTAATGAATACAAAATAATAAAAATAACCGGGGATACTCCTCGGTTATTTTACTTTTGATTTATCTAAATATCTCATTTTCTCACTATATTTTCTATTATGGATATTGGTTGCTGCTTCATTAGTGATCCTTTTTACGCCACTGTCAAAATCTCTTGCGCACTTATCACAATATCTTCCTGTCTTAATAGGCGCTCCGCATTTTTCACAATTTAAAAAAAAGTTTTCGGCTTCAACAATTTCAAGTCTTCCTTCTCGCAAATACTTTTTGATCATTTTTACAGGGATATCTAGGTCAGTCGCTACCTGTATTACCGTTGCCTTAGGATGCTCATTTAAGTACTCCTTGATTTTTTGAAAGATTGCCTCATCATATTGCATGCAAATCGGGCAGTAATCAGAGATGCCATTATATTCATATAATTTTCCACACCTTGCACAACTTACCGTTTTCAATCATCGCGCCTCCTATAAGACTAGACTATACTTTTATATTACTAGTCTATGATTATTAATACAATGGATATAAGTGACTAACTATTAATAAAAAACCTCCATTTTTTAATGAAGGCTTTTTATTATGTATTATTTCTTAAGTTCCCAATAGCATCTCTTTGGAGATACAATTTTTTCTTCTTCTTTAAGTTTTTTCATTACCTTATCCACTTCTTTTCTTTCTATACCGGTTGCC
Organism: Defluviitalea raffinosedens; assembly: GCF_016908775.1. Classification (NCBI taxonomy): domain Bacteria; kingdom Bacillati; phylum Bacillota; class Clostridia; order Lachnospirales; family Defluviitaleaceae; genus Defluviitalea; species Defluviitalea raffinosedens. The sequence continues at coordinate 318,316 of NZ_JAFBEP010000001.1, forward strand.
TCTGCAACTTGCCCTGCACTCACAGGTTTATCTGCTTTGCTAAAAAAGTCTAAAATTGCTTCATAATGATTCATCTCTATCATCTCCTATTGCTCAATATCCTCTCATTATAAATATCGGCATAAATCAATTATTTCTTACATATTTTATAAAAATTTATTGATGTCATATTTTATCAAAATTTGTCCCATTTTTGAGGTTGTCTGCATATATATATTACAAAGTCAAAAATTCATTGAAAGGAGTGAGAGGATTGAAAAAGATCAAGACTAAACTAATCCTTGGAATGACGATCTGTTCTGTTTCGGCTATGCTGCTGATGGGTATAGGTGTAATTTCCAAAGGAATCCAACTGTCTGAAGAAATTGCGACTACAGTACTTTCTATGAACATTGAAAATAAATCACAAGAGTTTAATGCCATCTTAAAAAATACAGAAGAAAGGGTAGATTTCCTGGCCCAAAGTATACTGGCAGAATTTGAAATGGATAAAATAAATGATTGTCACTATTTAGAAGAGTATAAAGAACATCTGACCCCTCTGATTAAAGAGTTTGGAAAGCCTTTCGAAGAAGTATTGAGTACTTACTTTTTCTTTAACCCGGAACTGACCGATGACCTTTCTTACTGTGCCTACAAAAGAAATAACAGCTCCAACGAATTTTTTATGGATGGTGCGTATACTTTAGAAGATTTCAATCCATATAATGAAGCCATGGAATGGTACTATGAGCCAATTAAAGAAGGCAGAGGCGTCTGGAGCGACATTAGGTCGGACAGCCTTTCCGGTACACAGATCATCTCTTACACCTATCCCATATATGTAGACAATGTTTTAATAGGTGTGGTAGGAATGAATCTTGATTTTGCGTATTTTAAGAGAATCGTAAATGCTATGAAATTTTACGAAACTGGTTATGGCTTCCTTCTAAATTCTGATCTTGATTTTCTTGTACACCCACAGTTCTCCATAAATCAAAACTTGAAAACTGTAAAAGATGGCTCTTTCAAAGTCATTGCTGACGCAATAAATAACTCAGATACGGATGTGGTTAAATATTCTTTAAACCATCAAAAGAAAATCTTTGGATATTCCAAGTTGTCTAATGGATTTATTTTAGTTGCCAATGTGCCTTTTGACGAAGTGTCTGAAGAAGTCAACAAAAGTTTCGCCTTTATGGTTGCTTTTGCATGCATCAGTATCATTGTAAGCAGTATCATAGCGATTTTAATAGGCAATACGATCACAAAACCAATCAAGCACATTACAGATTTAATCGAAAGAACATCTAAGTTTGACTTAGTTTATGATGAAAATTATGGCTTAGCAAAACATAAAGATGAAATCGGATTCATGGCAAAATCGGTTCTTGAAATGAGAAAAAAATTACGTGAAATGATCGGAATCATTTCTAAAGTCTCAGAAGAACTCCTTTTATCCGCCCAGGGTATAGCTTCATCTTCTACTCAAAATGCCACAACTAGCGATGAGATTGCACATACTGCAGAAATATTGGCTCAGGGAGCCACTTCCCAGGCTAATCAGGCCCGTAAAGGAAGTATTCAGCTTTCTGAATTAGGTTCAGAAATGGATAATATATTTAACAGAAGCAAGCAAATTCATTTGTGCATGAATAAAACCAATGAAGCTAAAACCGCTGGAATGGTTGCAGTAAATGCTCTTAAGGAAGGCGTAGAAGCTTACGACGAAGCCAAAACATATGTTACAGAAAGTATCTCTAATCTGGCAGAAAAATCTTCTTCCATCAGTGATATCACACAGGCTATTCAAAATATCGCCAGCAAAACAAACCTTCTTTCCCTCAATGCAGCCATAGAAGCCGCCAGAGCAGGAGAATCCGGAAAAGGCTTTGGAATCATTGCAAATGAAATCCGAAAACTTGCCGAGCAGACTGCCAAGTCTTCAAAGGATATAGATTGTACCATCAAAGAAGTGCAACACTCTATTCAAAATGTTCAGAAGAAACTTCAAGAGCTGAACATGATTTTAGAACAGTCCAATGAAGCTTCCAGCCATACCATATCTGCCTTTAATAATATAGATGAATCTATAAAAGAAGTTCTTTCTGAAGCAGAATTACTCCTAAAAGGTATAGAAAATATGAATGAAAACAAAAATCAAGTCATCACTGCTATTGAAGAAATTGCTGCGATCTCTGAACAATCTGCTTCTGCTTCCCAGGAAGTACTGGCTTCTGTAGAAATGCAGACTTCTGCTATTGAAGAAATTGCTCAAGATGCAGAATCTCTTAAGAATCTGGCATATGATCTTAAACGTCTGGTTGAAACCTTTAAACTGTAAAATTCCCTCCTTATTTTAAAATGACCTTGAAGGTAATCCTTCAAGGTCATTTTTATCGTACCATGGCATCTACATAAATTTTAGTGGATGCAGCATTGGACAAATCTCCATTGGCCATAGCTGAAAGGGTTTTGGTTTCTCCCGCGCCTAAATCATTCATAGCACCGGTAGCTGCACCGATTAAAGTATTGCTTTCATCATAGAAACCTATAAGGACAGTAAATGAATGGGTGGAAGTATCATTATTGGTAGTATCCACATCGATCATCGTAATGCCTCCGTCAGATCTTACAAGTGGCTCGGAAAAAGTAATGACCAAAGGCGTATTGTCTTTTGTACTTACCATCGTATCCACCTGAACCTTTTGGCTTGTTGCTGAGGATATGTCATCAGTACCAATGGCTGAAAAAAGTTTGGTTTCTCCACCATTTAAATCATTGACTGCACCGCTGGCAGTTCCTATGATTTTTCCGGCATCGTCATAAAAAGTAACTTTAACGGTAAAGCTATGGGCTTTGGTATCATTATTTTTTACTTCACCATAAACCATGGTCATATCCAAATCAGTATTTACCAGTATATTTGAAAACTCAATTTTTTCTGGTTCTTCATCTGCTGCATTTTCCGCTGCATCAGGTGTTTCTTTTACTTCTTGTCCTTGTTTTGCTACTTCTTCGGGGGTTTCCTGTGCTGTTTCTTCTGTATCTTGCTGCACAGATTCATTCGGGGACGTTGTTTCTTCCTGGGGAGTGGGTTCCTGAGTTTGATTCTTACCCCCTCCACCTAAGCTTGCCAATATTAAAATAATCAAAACAATCAGTACCCAAAACCACCATTTTTTAAAAATAGACTTCTTTTCATTTCCTCGTTGCTCGGGCATATATACTCCTCCTATAATCAAAGTCTATTTTTATCTTTTCCTATACTCAGAAAAATATTACAGCGGATCCCACGAACATATAATCAATTGAAAAAAATAGCGGAAGATTGCTCTTCCGCTATTCTTTAAAATTGTTTTCAACTAGGTTTTGCAGTGCTTTTATTGCTTCATTTTCATCTATTCCATCAGCAATAATTGTGATGCTGTCTCCTTTCCTTGCATTCATGCCGAGCAAAGATAAGATACTTTTGGGATTAACTTCCTTCTCTTCTTTCACTACTTTAAGCCTGCATTGAAATTTCGAAGCGGTTTTTGTAAAAAGACTTGCCGGCCGTGCATGAAGTCCCCCGTCATTTTTTAATACAAGAGTCACTTGTTTCATTTCTTACCTCCTACTGCCTAATTAATCTAAAGGAGCTTATTGGTGGTTTTGGCTTCTATGATGGCATTGGTTACTGTTTCTAAGTTTGAGCCAATGACGGATTCTACTGCTGCAACAATCGCTCCTTCAACGATCGGACCGTCCACAATCTTTACATTCCCTCCGGTGATTTCAATGGCCATTTCAGAACTCATAATGGCACTGCCAAGGTCTACTAAAACCACAACCCCATCCTCTGATTGCACCGACTTGATCGCCTTGACGATTTTTTCTACATCTGTTCCAATGCTTCCGTCAGCCATCCCTCCAGCTGCTGCAACAGGTGCTTCTTTAGCCATCTGCAGTGCCAGTTCCTTTGCCCCTTCTGCTACCTTTTCACTGTGAGAAACAATGACAATTCCAACCATTTAATCACCTCTATTCCTCACAACTTTCTTTTAATACTGTAAAGATCAGCATTGAAGAAGTTGCTCCCGGATCCTGGTGTCCTATGCTTCTTTCTCCAAGATAACTTGCTCTTCCTTTGGTTGCAATAATGGTCTTTGTGTATTCTACACCCTCTTTTGCCGCATTTTCTGCCTGGGATAGGGCATCTTTTAAAGTACTGCCTTTTTCTAATTCCCTGCGTAAGGCTTCATAAGCCGGTTCAATGGCATCCAGCATGGTTTTTTCCCCCCTGTTGGCTTTTCCTCTCACTTGAATGCCTTTTATGGCTTCCTCAAAAATCGTAAGAATATCCGATCCATTAAGTTCCATCTTCCCACTCATCACAGCCCCTGCTTTCATAAAAGCAGTACCATATAATGGCCCTGAAGCCCCTCCTACAGTGGATACCAATGTCATTCCCACTGTTTTTAAAATAGAGCCAATATCTTTATCCTTTATCGTAGGAAGTTTTTCGACAACCGCTTGAAATCCCCGATCTAAATTAATTCCATGGTCTCCATCCCCGATCGCAGCATCCAAATCTGTTAGAAACTGTCTGTTTTCATGGATTTTCTCTGCAATCTTCTCTATGATTTCCAGCACTTTTTTATGATCGATCATAAAGGCACCCTCTCTTTGTTATACTCTAAAGGCAATGGTATTGGCTTTCGCATCGAGAAGTTCTTTCGTTTCCTCGTCCAATTTTAATACCGTTACCGAACACCCTGCCATTTCGATGGATGTCATGTAATTACCTACAAAAGTCCTGTAAATCTTAATACCCTTTTCATTTAATACATCGTATACATGATTATTGACAATGTATAATTCCATCAATGGTGTACCGCCAAATCCGTTGACCATGACAGCTACCTCATCCTTAGCCTTTAAATCCATATCCCCAAGTATTTTAGTCATCATATGATCAACTATTTTGTCCGCTTCCACCAGGGCTTCCCTATGGGTTCCCGGTTCTCCATGGATTCCAATACCCATTTCCATCTCATGTTCTGACAGTTCAAATCCCGGTTTTCCTGCAGCCGGTACGGTACATGGAGTAAGTGCCATGCCCATGGTTCTTACATTGGCAATTACTTTTTCCGCAACGGCTTTGACTTCTTCTAATGTCGCACCTTTTTCTGCCAAGGCACCTGCGATCTTATGCACGAATATTGTTCCAGCAACACCCCGTCGGCCAGTCGTATACAAACTTCCTTCAACCGCTACATCATCATTTACAATAACTTTCTCTACTTTAATCCCTTCCATTTCAGCCATCTCAGCAGCCATTTCAAAGTTCATGACATCTCCGGTATAATTTTTGATAATGAGCAGCACTCCCTGTCCCCCATCAACTGCTTTGATTGCCTCAAATACCTGGTCTGGCGTCGGAGAAGTAAATACAGCCCCTGCAACCGCTCCATCAAGCATCCCTTCTCCAACAAATCCTCCATGGGCAGGCTCATGGCCACTGCCGCCCCCACTGACCAAAGCTACCTTGTTTTCTTTCTTTTTCGCACGAACCAATACATTAAAACCAGGTAGCTTTTTCACATACTCTCCATGTGCCTTTACAATCCCTTCTAGAATTTCCTTTTCAACGTTTTCCGGCTTGTTAATTAATTTTTTCATGAAGGACCCCCCAATACTTTTATTTTTTATGTTAAGAACCTAAAAAGGTCCTAACATCTTCCTGGTAAACTTTAAAATCCCGCTCAAAATATGAAGCATATACGGTTGTCCAGTTCATGTATAAAAAAAACACCTGCACACACTGTGAGATAAGAAAGTCTGATTCTTTAAGCGCATCAAACTTTCTTATTTCATCGGAGGACTTTTTATTGTATAGGAAATCCGAAAGAATCTCCTATACAATAAAAAGCCTTACTTAAAATATATTCTCTAAGTAAGGCTTTCATGTCCAATAAATGTTATAATTATTGATCTATTTGATGGCATTTTCTGCATCGTGCTTCATAGGATTCTTTCGCACCGATTAATATGAGGGGATCATTATATTTTGCCGGCTTTCCATCCACAAGGCGCTGAGTAAATATAGCAGGTTTTCCACAATTCATACACACTGCTGTTAATTTTGTGATTGAATCAGCAACCGCCAAAAGATTTGGGACACATCCAAAAGGTTCCCCTCTAAAATCCATGTCCAGTCCTGCACAGATCACCCTTCTTCCTTCTGCTACCAACCCTTTGCATACGGATACCGTATCTCCTTCTAAGAATTGCACCTCATCAATGCCGATCACATCTGTATCCTCATTTATGTAATTTAGAATTTCTTCAGAATTTGATATACTGATGGCTTTAATATTATTGCCATCGTGGGAGCAAATACATTCTTCCTCATATCTAGTGTCAATCTTAGGCTTAAAAACCAATACATTTTGCTTTGCAATCTTTGCCCGTTTAATTCTTCTGATGAGTTCTTCTGACTTCCCTGAAAACATAGGTCCACAGATTATTTCTAAGCTTCCATATCCATCTGGTAGAAACATGTCATATCCTCCCGTTTATTACAATATCCTTATTATTATTTCATATTCTATTGGGGTTTGCAATTTAAAAGTATTATCTTAATAGAAAAAATATTTTGGTTAATATTCATGCAAGCGATTGCACTATACCAAATTTTTTTGTATAATACAAGTATTGGTGTGATCACCTATTAAAAATAACACGTTTTAGGAGGGGCTTTATGGCTAATAAGAATTTACCTAAGGTTGCTTATTTTTGTATGGAATATGGACTGGATACATCCCTGAGAACCTATGCAGGCGGGCTCGGAATATTAGCTGGGGACTACTTAAAAGGTGCCAAAGATTATGATTATCCCATCGTAGGCATAGGCATCAAATGGAAACAAGGATACACCGATCAAAAGATCGATGAAGATGGTCGTCCTTATGATACATATCATAATTATAAATATGATTTCTTAAAAGATACAGGGGTTAAAGTTACTGTAAAGATTCGTCAAAGAGACGTTGTATGTAAAGTTTGGGAAGTAACCGAATTTGGTAATGCGCCAATTTATCTTCTGGATACAGATCTTCCTGAGAATGAGGATGCATGGATCACCGGTCAATTGTACGGATGGTTTGGTGAAGAAAGAATCGCTCAGGAAATGGTTCTGGGGATCGGCGGCGTAAGGGCATTAAGAGCTTTAGGTATTGATGTTGACGTTTATCATTTTAATGAAGGCCATGCACTTTTTGCAGGCTTTGAACTTATAAAAGAAAAAATGGATCGTGGAATGTCCTTTGAAGAAGCTGTAAAAGCATCAAGGGAAGAAATCGTATTTACTACCCATACACCTATCGTTCAGGGAAATGAATCCCATTATCTGGACAGATTAATGTATATGGGTGCCAACAACGGCTTAACCTTAGAACAATTAGTATCCATTGGCGGTTCTCCTTTTAACATGACTGTAGGTGCATTAAGACTATCCAGAATATCCAATGCCGTTGCAGATCTTCATAAAGAAACTGCAAACAAAATGTGGGCGCATATCGATAACCGCGCTGAAATCATCGGAATCACCAACGCAATCCATATTCCTACATGGGTTGATGAAAGGATGATTGATTGTGCAGTAAACGGCGAAGATTTATGGGAAATCCATATGGATAATAAAAAGAAACTGATTAATTTTGTAGAAGAAAGAAATGGCGTACGATTAGATGCCAATAAGCTGCTTATAGGTTTTTCCAGAAGAGCTGCTCCTTATAAGAGAAGCAATTTCATCTTTACCGACGAAAAAGTTATTGATCCTTTATTAAAAGAAGGAAAGATTCAGATTGTATTCTCCGGTAAAGCCCATCCTCTGGATGATACCGGAAAGGAAATTGTTGAAAACATTGTACGTATGTCCAAGAAATATCCTAATTCAGTAGTATTCCTTGAAAACTATGATATGACCATAGGTGCTATGTTAACCAGAGGTTCAGATGTATGGCTTAATAACCCCAGAAGGCCTAAAGAAGCCAGCGGTACTTCCGGCATGAAGGCTGCTATGAACGGTGTATTGAATGTAAGTACCCTTGATGGATGGTGGCCAGAAGCATGTAATCATGGGGTAAATGGATGGCAGTTCGGTGACGGATTTGAAAGTGAAGACGAAAAAGAACTGGATGCTCATGATTTAAAAGCACTTTATAAAATACTTTTGGATGAGGTGATCCCCACATATTATGAAAACAGGGATAAATGGGTTGAAATGATGCGAAACAGCATCTTAAGTACAAAAGATCAGTTCTCCATCAAGAGAATGTTAGAAGAATATTATGAAAAACTTTATATTAAACACTAAAAAAATGACCTTGGTTGTACCAAGGTCATTTTTTTATAATTGTGTAGATTCTCTTTCGATAAATTTGGTATCTACGATATAATATGTCGGTTTATTATTTCCTTCTTTATCTTCTAAGCTGTCGATCAAAAGTTTAGCCGCCTGATAACCTATTTGCTCTGCATTGATATCTACCGATGAAAGGCTTGGAGATTGATAAGGTGCAAGAAAAGTATTGTTAAACCCTATGACAGCTATTTTCTGCATATTTTTTTCTTTTATAGCCTTAAGTACGCCAAAGGCTATAATATCATCAGTGGTGACAATTGCCTGGGGTACTTTGTATTCTATGATTCTTTTTGCTCCCTCATAACCTGCAAGCTCAGAAAATTCAGAGGTAAGAATATAGTTTTCATCAATTTCTATTCCTCGTTCCCAAAGGGCTTTTTTATATCCTTTAAGTCTGTCATTTGTAACAGTAAGACTTTGTGGACCACCTATAAAAGCAATATCTTTATATCCTCTTTCCATCAAAGATGTTACTACATTATACATTGCCTGAAAGTTATCATTATCCACCCATAAGACACTTTGGCTGTCCTTAGGCCGACCAACCACAACAAAGGGATAATGAATATTTTTCAGATATTCTATACATTTATCTTCCTGCCTTGCCGACAGAAGAATGATCCCATCCACCCACTTACTGTGAATGTAGCTTTTGATAAATTCTATATCCTGGGTTTCATTATTGCTGTAGCTGTACATAATGTAGTATCCCTTTTTTTGCGCATAGATACTGATACCACGCATGACCTGGGTAAAAAATGGATTGTTGAATAGGTCTTCGTCCGTATTGGGAAGAAGCAGCCCTAAGGTTTTCGTAGATTTATTGGCTAAGCTTCTGGCTATGGCATTAGGATGATAGTTTAGTTTTTCCATAGCCGCTAAAACTCTTTTTTTAGTTGCATCGCTGATTTTAGGATTATCTGCTATTACCCTTGACACGGTTGAAGGAGATACATTCGCCTCTTTAGCAACATCTTTAATCGTAGCAGTCATTCACTAGTCCACTTCCTATTTATAAAATATTAAATCCTTATCAGCATAACACGACTTTATGGCTCTCTGCAACTAACATACTTTGCTGGCACGAAGAATCACATCATAAGTTAATTCTTCTGTGGAATTTACATTAACATCACCATTTACGCCTACGCCTATGGCAACCATTCCGGCCCCATGAATCGCTTCTATTCCGGCTTCTGCATCTTCAACCCCTACAGCTTCTTCAGGTTTAAGATTAAGGCCTTTAAGAGCATCTATAAAAATGTCCGGTGCAGGCTTGCTGTTTTTAATCTGATTTGCATCTACTACGTAGTCAAAGTATTCTTCGATTCCCAGCTGTTTTAAGATCACCGGGGCATTTTTGGAAGCAGAGCCAAGCGCAATTTTTATATTGTTTGCTTTTAACTCTTTTAGTAATGCTTCTATGCCCGGCAAGATATCTTTCTTTGAAATGTTTTGGATCAATTCTTTATAGTGCTCATTTTTCTTGGTGGCTAAGGCTTCTTTTTCTTCCCACGTAAATTCGTTTTCTTTGTTTCCGTATTTTAAAATGGCTTCAAGGGATTCCATTCTTGAAACCCCTTTAAGCTTTTCATTAAATTCTTCATCAATTTCGATTCCTATTTCTTTTGCCAAATGAGACCACGCTAAAAAATGATAACCTGCGGTGTCTGTAATAACACCATCCAAATCAAATATTACACCTTTTACCATAAGTATCCCCCTTTCTTTTTATCTTTAACGTTGTGTTAAAGGACATTGATAAGTATCTTTTAAAGTGATCTTTTCTCCATATAACTTGAGGTCCAAAGCTTCACCTTTTTCCAGAGAAATTTTTATCTCTTTCTTATCAACTAAAACTTTAATGAGTCTGTCTCTATAGTTGATTTTAAAGGAATAGCTTTCCCAGTCTTTAGGAATAAATGGTGAGAAAGACAGTTCTTCATTAAATGTTCTCATGCCTGCAAAACCTTGAACAATAGAAAGCCAGCTTCCGGACATGGAAGTAATATGAAGTCCGTCTTCTGTATCATTGTTATAGTTATCAAGGTCCAGTCTCGCAGTACGTTTATACATTTCTACAGCTTTTTCTTCCATTTTGAGTTCTGCTGCCAATATAGAATGAATACAGGAAGATAAGCTGGATTCATGCACCGTCATAGGTTCATAGAACTCAAAATTCCTTTTCTTTTCTTCGAAAGTGAATTGATCGTTTAGGAAATAAAGTCCTTGCAGTACATCTGCCTGTTTAATGAAGCAGGAACGAAGGATCTTATCCCATGACCATTTTTGATTAAGAGGTCTGTCTTCTGGAGATAACTGATCCACTGTCATTAAGTCTTTATCTAAGAAGGTATCATGCTGAACGAATATTCCCAATTCTTCATCATAGGGATAGTACATTTTATCAGTAATTTCTTTCCATTTTGCTTTTTCTTCTTCGGTTACATTCAGTTCCTTCAGGCGTGCATTATTATTGGTACTGTTCAGATAATCAATCACTTTCAGGGTGTATGAAAGAGTCCATGCTGCCATGGTATTGGTGTACCAGTTGTTGTTGACATTGTTTTCATATTCGTTAGGACCTGTTACCCCATGAATCATGTAAACATCTTTTTTCTTATGGTAATGTACTCTGTCCGCCCAGAATCTGGAGATACCTACTAAAACATCTATTCCATAAGGGTGGAGATATTCTTTATCTCCTGTGTAATTTACATAATTATAAATTGCATAAGCGATGGCTCCGTTACGGTGAATTTCTTCAAAGGTGATTTCCCATTCGTTATGACATTCTACACCTGTAAAGGTAACCATGGGATATAGGGCACCTTTTAATCCCTGTTGCCTTGCATTGTGGTATGCACCTTCTAACTGATTGTATCTATAGAGCAAGAGATTTCTTGCTACTTCCTGATCTGCAACGGATAAGTACATGGGTAGTGCATAAGCTTCCGTATCCCAGTAAGTTGCTCCACCATATTTTTCTCCTGTAAAACCTTTAGGTCCTATATTTAATCTTGGATCGTCCCCATAATAAGTTGAGAACATCTGGAAAAGATTGAATCGAATCCCCTGCTGTGCTTCCGGATCTCCTTTAATTTCAACATCTGCTTTTTCCCATCTCTTATGCCATGCCTGGGAATGTTTTTCTTTTAATCCGTTAAATCCTACCTTAACTGCTTCATCCAGAACTTTAAAAGCTTCATCTTTAAGGGCTGTTTCTTCATAATCTCTCGATGTCACTACTGAAATATATTTAATCAGTTGAATCTTCTCATCTTTTTTAGCCTTAAAGACGAGTTTATTGCCTACATATTTATCCTTTTTAAGTACCTCAACATCACAATCTGCAGAAGCTTCTGTTCTCATGCTGGTGCATACTGTAAATCTTGGGGTGCCAAAAGGATTTTCTTTGGTTTTCATGATCAAATGTCCTTCTTTAGGACTGATCCCTTGATCAACTTCCAGCCAGAATTGCTCATTGTAATTGGAATCTTCATTGAATACGTCACCATCTAAATAAGGAACAAATGTGATTTCTCCGTCATAATTTAAAGGTGTAGCTTCATAAGAAATCAGGCAAAGCTCTTTATTGGCGATACTTACGAATCTTGTAACTTCAAACAAAGTTCTTTTTCCAGACATATTGGCAATAAATCGTCTGTAGAGCATTCCGTTTTTCATGTCTAATTCTCTGTAGTATTCTTCTATCTCAGTCTTATAAAGGTCTAATTCTTCTCCGTCAACGAAAACATCTATACCAATAAAATTGGTTGCATTAATGACTTTACCAAAATATTTGGGATAGCCATTCTTCCACCATCCTACTCGAGTCGGATCAGGGAACCATACTCCTGCAATATATGTGCCTCTGTGCATGTCTCCACTGTACTTTTCTTCAAAGTTACCTCTCATTCCCATATATCCGTTTCCTAAAGATGTGATACTCTCTGCCAGTCGCATATCTTCTTTGTGGAGACTTTTTTCAATAACTTTCCATTCATCGATTTCGAAAATTCTTTTATAACTCATAAAGCAACCCCCTATTTAATTTTTGTGCAAACGCTTGCATTCCTTGGTATATCTTATCATAATCCAATACCTATTTCAATAGTAGATTCAGGCTTTATCTAAACTTTATCCACAATTACTTTTAGTATTTCTGGCTTGTCCACAAGATATGCACAATTTCTGCATAAATCACTACAACTACTTGCCAAATCGAAGTTTAATTCTTTACAAACAGAAAAATATTCTTATTTTATTGCATAAAAAATCCAAAGCAGTGCCCCAAGCAATAAAAAATCTCCCACATCTTTGGGAGAATAAAAAGAAAAGATATTATTTAATCATTTGAATAACTTCTCTAATGCTTTCAACGATTACATCCGCATTAGACAAATCCTGATCTCCTGAATTAGGATTGTGAAATCCTATGCATTTCATACCTGCAGCCTTTGCAGCCAGGACACCGTTTTTACTGTCTTCCAAAACAACACAGTCCTTTGGTTCCACATGGATTTTTTGTGCAGCGGTCAGATAAATATCCGGATCCGGTTTGCTTTTATGGACTTCATCTCCGCTAATGATATAAGAAAAATAATGTCTGATATTAAACTTTTCCATAACGGTTTCTATCAATTCTATCGGGGAAGAAGATGCCACGGCCATAGGGATTTTCGCTTCATGCAATGCCTTAAGTAAATCAATAATTCCATCTATCGGTCCAATGTCTGATTCTCTAAAAATCTGGACCTTCTTACTTACTAAACGGTCTATAATTTCAGGCACAGTCGGCTTTAAATTATATTTTTCTTTAAGTGTAGACCATATATCTTCGTTAGCCCTGCCGGCATACTTTTCCAATTCCTTTTGATCTATATCCACTCCCATGTCTTTTAAAATCATGGTGTCCACTTCAAAATGAATCGGCTGACTGTCTATAATAACCCCATCCATGTCAAAAATAAATGCTTTCATAATCATTAATACCTCCTGTCAGAAACTTGATCTATGTACTCCTGAACAATAAAATCAAACTACTATATTATCTTAGATAAAAAAACTACTTTTTGCAAATAGTTATTATAAATTCTTCTCCTATTCTATTTGCAAAAATATAATGCATATAGCAGATAATTTTTTAAAAAAGTGATAACTGTATATTCTCAGCTTGATTTAATTTTTCTTTCATAGGCTTTGAGTAGCTGCCTGAAAGATTATATTTTGCCTTTATTTCATTGACCATCAAATAGAGTTTATTCTTATATTCCTTATCTGCACCGCCGGTTTTATATAATAAGGTCAGCTCTTCATACAAATCCGGAAATTCCTTTTTTATAAAATCAAAGAAGACCTCTCTTGTTTTTCCCCTTAAATATAAGGTTCCAGGAAGAACATAATCTACACTGGAATCCCTGGCATAGGCATACAATGAATCAACATTTTCACGGGTATCCGTAATGTAGGGGATGATTGGCATAAAGTGCAGTCCTGTGGATGCATTTGTTTTTGAAAATTCTTTTAACATAGCAAATCTTTTTAGAGAATCTACCCCGTTTGATTCTATTTTTCTGCGAATTTCTTCATCCATACAGGTAATAGTAGCTGCTACATTTACATAGGTAATACGGGCAAGTTCTTCAATCAAATTATAATCTCGCAGAATTAAATCTGACTTTGTGGAAATAATACAGGGAGTTTTATATTTAATCATTAATTTTAAGATCTCAGGCATGATCTTATATTGTGCTTCTATAGGCTGATAACTATCCGTTACTCCACCTATATTAACAACTTCTCTTTTCCAGGAACGACTGCTCAGTTGTTGTTCCAACTGCTCTACAATATTGGTCTTTACATATATATCATCAAAATACTGTTCGGAATCTAAATACTGATGAGAGTACATTGCATAACAATATATACAGCCATGTTCACACCCTCGGTATATATTCAAATCCCAGGAATAGGGCATCTTCCTTTTTAATTTATTGCAGGCAACAGAACAGGTTATTTCCTTATAATTTGCCATCATCCACCTCAACCTATGATAGATTTTATTGTTCCATTAACCAATATAGATAAAAATAATTCCAAAGTTATGCCTTCAAATTAGAGCACATAACTTATCTAACCTTAGAAAACTTTTTATATCCTAGTATAAATGATATCACATTTCTATAATAATAACATCTTTTTTGATTGAGGGCTTTTTATTGTATAGGAAATCCGGGGGAATTTCCTATACAATAAAAAAATTGCCGTAAAGCCAATATTGCATGACTTTACAGCAACTTCTAAAACTATTTTTATTCCAGCGCTTGCTTGATATCATCAATTAAATCTTCTGCATCTTCTATTCCTATGGATAATCTGATCATATCCGGTGTAACCCCTGCACTTAATTGCTCTTCTGGAGATAATTGCTGATGGGTAGTACTTGCAGGATGAATGACTAAGGATTTAGCATCTGCAACATTCGCTAAATTTGAGAAGAGCTCAAGCTTGTCGATGAATTCCTTAGCTTTCTTTTCTCCTCCTTTGATTCCAAAGGTAAAGATGGAACCTACTCCTCTTGGGAAATACTTTTTAGCCAATTCATAGTATTTATTGCCTGGCAATCCAGGATAATTTACCCAAGCAACAGCCGGATGACTTTGCAAGAATTCTGCTATTTTTTGTGTATTGGAAACATGGGCTCTTACTCTTAAGGAGAGGGTTTCAAGGCCTTGTAAGAATAAGAAGGCATTAAATGGACTAAGGGATGCACCGGTATCTCTTAAAAGGGTTACTCTTGCTTTCGTAATATATGCAAGCCTTCCCACAGCTTTTGTAAATTGAATATTATGATAGCTTCTGTCCGGCTCAGTAAGTATTGGGAATTTGCCGCTGGCTTCCCAGTCAAAGTTTCCGGAATCTACGATCACACCACCAATAGATGTGCCATGCCCGCCAATAAATTTCGTTGCAGAATGAACAACAATATCTGCTCCATATTCAAAAGGTCTTAGCAAATAAGGTGTTGCAAAAGTGTTGTCTACAATGAGAGGAATTTTGTTTTCATGGGCGATTTTTGCCACTGCTTCAATGTCTATAATATTGATTCCCGGATTTCCAATGGATTCTATAAAAATTGCTTTCGTCTTATCCGTAATGGCCGTTCTGAAATTTTCCGGATCGTCTGGATCTACAAAATGTGTCGTAATTCCGTAACGGGGAAGGGTATTGGCAAATAAGTTATAAGTTCCTCCATATAGGGTGGATGCTGCAACAAGCTCATCTCCAGCACCTAAAATATTGATCACTGCATAAGTGATTGCCGCTGAACCGGAAGCTACCGCCAATGCACCTACACCGCCTTCTAACTGTGCAATCCTTTTTTCAAATACATCGGTGGTAGGATTCATAATACGGGTATAGATATTTCCGCTTTCTTTAAGTGCAAATAAATCTTCCGCATGTTGTGCATTGTCAAAAACATAAGAAGTGGTCTGGTAAATAGGTACGGCTCTTGCCTTTGTTGTGGGATCTACTTCTTGCCCTCCATGAACTTGGATGGTATCAAACCTAAACTGCTTATTACTCATTATACATTCTCCTCTCAGAAATTGATTTATAAACAAAAAAACTCTCCTAAGATTAGGAGAGTAATACTCTGCTCCCCTTATCTCTCAGATTTTTGCTTTCAAAATAACTTGAAAGCAGAAACTGCAGGATTTAGCACCTTGCAATTATGCCGGTTGCCGGGTTTCATCGGGCCAGTCCCTCCACCACTCTGGATAAGAGTCTTTTTTATTCATAGAATTTTTATAAGGATTATAAAGATTAAAAAGAAATTTGTCAAGAGAAATTTTAATTTTCTATAATATTTTTAAAGTTGAAGGCATTTTAATAAGCACTTTTTAAATCTTTTATAAATTCTTCTATTACTTTTTCATTGCCTTTACTTTCTTCAATTTTCTTAACGATTGCAGAACCTACGATTACGCCGTCCACATAGGGAAGCAATCTTTTAATATCTTCTTTTGAGGAAAAACCAAAGCCTACTGCGGTAGGAATATGGGCTATGCTTTTTACATCCTTTAAAAACTCTTCTAAGTTTTTATGGAATTCACTTCTTATACCTGTAACACCCATGGAAGATATGCAATAAACGAATCCTTCTCCATCCTGAACAATATCCTTTATTCTGTCTTTGGATGTAGGTGCTACCAAAGGAATGAGGCCTATGTTAAAAGATTTTATGTATGGCATGATTTCTTCCCTTTCTTCTAAGGGAAGATCAGGAATAACCAGGCCGTCCACGCCAACTTCTTCACACTGCCTGATAAACCTTTCTACCCCGTAACCCAGAATTGAATTATAATATACTAAAAATGCTATAGGGATTTGAGTGTTTTTTCTGACATTTGCAATACACTTAAATATTTTTTCCAGATTGGTTCCTGCCTCCAGAGCTCTTTGAGCTGCTGCCTGGATCACGGGTCCATCCGCTACGGGATCGGAAAAAGGAATACCTATTTCGATGATATCCGCCCCTCCCCTTTCCTTGGCGTAGATGAGCTTTTCTGTTTGCTCAATATTTGGATCTCCAGCCGTCATATAAGTAATTAATGCTTTCTTATTTTCTTTTCTTAGCCCTTCTAGCTTTTCCTGAATTCTATTCATGATAACCACCCCTGCTCTCGAGATAATTTGCAACACTTTGCACGTCTTTGTCCCCTCTTCCGGATAGATTGATCACGATGATTTCATCTTTACTTTTCATGGGTGCCAGCTTAATGCCATAAGCTATGGCATGAGAACTTTCTAAGGCTGGGATAATACCTTCTGTTTTGCACAAACGGGTAAAAGCTTCTACCGCCTCATCATCGGTTATGGACACATATTTTGCCCTTCCTGTCTCAAAAAGATATGCGTGTTCAGGTCCCGTTCCCGGATAATCCAGGCCTGCAGAAATCGAATGGGCTGGAAGGATGTTGCCATCATCATCCTGCAGTAAATAGGTTTTCATGCCGTGGATCACCCCAATCTTTCCTTCTGCAAAGGCAGCCGCATGCTTTTTGGTTTCTATGCCAAGGCCTCCTGCTTCTACACCAATGAGTTCTACTTCCTTTTCTTCCAGGAAAGGATAGAAGATTCCCATAGAATTACTTCCTCCTCCAACACAGGCGATAATGGTATCCGGTAATCTTCCTTCCTGTTCTTTAATCTGGATTTTGGTTTCTTCTCCTATAATCTTTTGAAATTCTCGAACCATGGTAGGATAAGGATGGGGGCCTACAACAGAACCTACAACATAAAAAGTATCTTCTGCAGTTCTTGCCCATTCTCTTAAAGCTTCATTGGTTGCATCTTTTAGAGTTCTTGTACCGCTGGTGACACTCCTAACCTTTGCACCTAAAAGTTCCATTCGGAACACATTGAGTTTCTGCCTTTTGATATCTTCTTCTCCCATAAATACTGTACATTCCATATTAAATAAAGCCGCTCCTGTGGCTGTTGCCACTCCGTGCTGACCTGCTCCTGTTTCTGCAATCACCTTTTTCTTTCCCATACGTTTTGCAAGCAGAATCTGACCTATAACATTGTTGATTTTATGAGCTCCTGTATGATTTAAATCTTCTCTTTTAAGATAAATCTTAGCCCCTCCCAGTTCTTCTGTAAGATTCTTAGCATAGTAAAGGGGATTGGGACGACCTACATACTGCTTTAAGTAATACTTATATTCATCCATAAAACTTTGATCCTCTAAAGCTTCTATAAGTGCTTCTTCCAGTTCCTTTAAAGGGTTCATCAGTGTTTCGGGAGCATATTGCCCTCCAAATATACCAAACTTTCTATCCAATTTCATAACTTTTCACCTTTCTAATAAATTCTTTTATTTTCTCTTCATCTTTTTCTCCGTTGGTTTCCACACCAGAACTTACATCAACTACATGGGGAAAAACTGTCTTTATTGCCTCTCTTACATTCTCTGCATTTAATCCTCCGGCTAAGACCGTAAAATAATCTTTTGAAATGCCTTTAATCAGATCCCAGGAAAAGGTCTTTCCAGAACCTCCGCTGCTGCTGTCAAATACAAAGCCCTGGACATTTTGATAGGATGGCAGGGCTTTAAGTATTTCCCCATCCTTAACTGAAAAAGCCTTCCATACAGGAACAATGCTTTTGGCACACTGGTCATTATCTTCCTTCCCGTGGAATTGAACCATATCTAAATTGCAAAATTGTACAATTTCGTTTACTTCTTCTATGGGAGTATCTACAAATACCCCTACTGCCTTAATGTCTTTTCTTAAATACAGTTTCATCTCTCTTGCCTTATTAGGAGATATTTGTCTTTTGCTTTTTGCAAATATAAAGCCCACATAATCCACATCATATCGATTGATCATCTTGATTTGCTCAACAGTTTTTAATCCACAGATTTTAATTTTAGGAATCATATGCCTTTCTGAACTCCTCTGCTTTTTGCCTTATATTTTCTGATCTCATAAAGCTCTCTCCGACGAGAATGCCATGGATATTGGATTTTTTAAGTTTAAAAATGTCTCCTTTATCAAAGATTCCACTTTCACTGATAACAATCTTATCCTCCGGTATTTCTTTTCTGAGATTTATGGTGGTTTGAAGATCTATACTGAAGTCTTTTAAGTTTCTGTTGTTAATACCTATAATTTCTCCATTGGTTTTTAAGGCTCTTGCCAGTTCATGTTCATCATGAACTTCAATTAAGGTGTCCATATAAAGGGAATGGCTTATATTTACCAGTTCTCTTAGCTGACTGTCCTCTAATATGGCTACGATCAAAAGAACACAGCTGGCTCCCAGAGCCCTTGCTTCATAAATTTGGATAGGATCGATGATAAAGTCCTTTCTCAGTAAAGGTAAGTCAATCTCTTCGTGGATTTCCTTTAAGAATCTGGCATCACCCAGGAAGAATTTTTCTTCCGTTAACACAGAAACTGCATCCACACAGGTCTCATATTCCTTTGCCAATGCTTTGGGGTTAAAGTCTTCCTTTATGACCCCTTTTGAAGGAGAGGCCTTTTTGATCTCTCCGATAATCGATAGCCCTGGCTTTGCCATAGCCTGATAAAAAGAAGGAGGAGTTTTGGTGTGCTTTATGACATCCTCCAGCAAAGGTATATTAATAGTTTTCTTTAACTCTTTTAAGGTCTCTTTTTTCTGTTCAACAATACGATCCAGTATCATGCCAGCCTCCTTGTATACTCTGCAAATTCATCCAGTTTCCTTTGGGCATATCCTCCATCAATTAATTCTCTGGCGATCTCCATACCTTCTTCTAAGGACTTTGCCTTTCTTCCAACATAAAGGGCAGCTCCACTGTTTAAAAGAAGGATATCCCGTTTAGGTCCTTTGGCTCCCTGGAAAAGGTTTTTAATAATCTCTGCATTTTCCTTGGCATCTCCCCCTTGTAAATCTTCTTTTTGGCATCTTGTAATACCAAAATCTTCGGGAGATATATAATAGGTCTTAATTTCATTATGCAGAACCTCAGTTACTTTCGTTTTTTGAGTTATAGTCATCTCATCCAGTCCATCCATCCCATGGACAACCATCGCATGTTCTACTCCTAAATTAAGCAGCACTTTTGCTATGGGTTCTGTTAAGTGTTCATCAAATACGCCCAGAACTTGAGCCTTTGCATTGGCCGGATTGGTTAAGGGCCCCAGGATATTAAAGATAGTTCTAAACCCCAGTTCCTTTCTCGGACCAGCGGCATGTTTCATAGCTTTATGAAAGGTCGGAGCAAAGAGAAAACCTATATTTTGGGTCTTTACACATTCCTCTACCTGCTTGGGCATAAGAGAAATATTTACTCCCAAAGCTTCCAACACATCTGCACTGCCGCTTTTACTGGATACGGAACGGTTCCCATGTTTAACTACAGGAATACCGGCAGCAGCTGCCACAAATGCCACGGCTGTTGAGATGTTGAAAGTTCCTGCACTGTCCCCTCCTGTTCCACAGGTATCCAGAGTATACAAATCCTCTAAATTAATCTTTTCTGCCTTTCTTTTCATAACTTTAGCTCCTCCGGTGATTTCATCCGGGGTTTCCCCTTTCATCTTAAGAGCTGTAAGAAAGCTTCCAATCAAAGCCGGAGAGGCTTCTCCATCCATAATACATTCCATAGCACTCATCATTTCATCTTCCGACAGATGTCTTCCCTGTATAATGGCTTCAATTGCTTCTTTTAACATATAACCCTCTCCTTTTCTAAAAATTTCTTTATAATTTTGATGCCATCAGGCGTGTAAATAGATTCAGGATGAAACTGAAGTCCAATCAAGGGATACTCTTTATGAATAATGCTCATCACTTCTTCGTCTTCAGTCATTGCCGCGATTTCAAAGCAATCAGGAATAGTATCCAGGCGAACAGCCAGAGAATGGTACCTTGCCCCCTGCATAGGATTTTCAATGCCACTGAAAACACCAATGCCCTTATGGAAGATCTTTGATGCCTTGCCATGAACAAGCTGCTTGGCATAGGTAATTTCCGCTCCAAAAGCTGCCCCTATACACTGATGGCCAAGGCAAATGCCAAGAATAGGGATTTTATCATGGAAATGTTTTATAACTTCGATACAGATACCTGCTTCTTTTGGGCTTTTAGGTCCCGGAGATATAACAATGTGGTCCGGGTTTAAATCTTCTATTTCTTCTATAGTGATTTCATCATTTCGTACAACTTTTATATTTTTTTCGTACTTGCCTATATATTGATACAAATTATATGTAAAGGAGTCATAATTATCGATTAATAAAACCATAATACCCTCCTATTCCACTGCCATAAGCAGCGCTTTTACTTTGTTCTCACATTCTTCGTTTTCCTTTTCAGGATCGGAATCCGCCACAATTCCTGCTCCTGCCTGCATATATACTTTTCCGTCTTTTGCAACCATAGTACGGATGGCAATACACATATCCATATCTCCATCAAAACCAAAGTATCCCACAGCGCCTCCGTAAATACCCCGTTTTTCTTCTTCCAGCTCATCTATAATTTCCATGGCACGGATTTTGGGTGCCCCGGATAAAGTACCTGCAGGAAGAAAAGATTGGAGAACTGAAAAGGCATCTTCTTCTTTTTTCTTAATTCCTTCTACCAAAGATACAAGATGCATAACGTGGGAATAGTAATGAACTTTCATAAATTCTGTAACCTTTACCGTGTCAACCTCTGCAATTCTTCCCATATCGTTTCTGGCGAGATCCACCAGCATCACATGTTCTGCGCATTCTTTTTCATCGCTTAAAAGATCCTCCGCTAGAATTTCATCTTCTTTTTCGTCTTTTCCCCGTTTTCTTGTACCGGCAATGGGACAGGTATACACCTTATCTTTTCTTAACTCTACCAGCATCTCCGGAGAACTGCCTGCCACCTGATACTCCCCAAAGTTCAGATAAAAAAGATATAGTGAAGGGTTAACCCTTCTAAGCTTTCTATAAAGATTAAAAGCATCTTCATCTGTTTCCAGAATCCATCTTTTAGAAAGAACTACCTGGAAAATATCTCCTTCTTTGATGTACACCTTAGCCTTTTCAACTTTTTGCATATATTCTTCTTTTGTCATATTACTGGTTAGATTTCTGAAAGAAGGGATAAATTCTGCACTTGGTTCCAAGGGTTCATCTTTTTTGATGGCTTCTTCTATAAGCTTCATTTTGCTTTCCGCCCTTTTTTCTCCGTCTTCAGTATCTTCTTCCAGCACCATGATAAAAATCTGTTGATGAAAATGGTCATAGGCAATCATTTCTTTGGCAAACATCAGATGTACATCGGGAACCTGGATGGTATCTTTATTGGGACTCGGAAGTTTTTCAAACTGTCTTACGATATCGTACCCTACAGTCCCTACCCCTCCGCCTATGAAAGGAATAGAACTGTGATTTTTAACAGTGAATTTTGACATATATGCTCTTACAGCTTCCATGATATTGCCCTGTTTTATGGTAACCTGGCTGCCTTCTCTGATGATGATTCCCTCCCCTTTTCCTTGTAGTTCTGCAAAGGGGTTTCTTGCAATAAAAGAGTATCTTCCCTTTCCTTCATCTCTGCTTTCCAATAAAAATCCTTTTTCTTTTCCTACATAATTTTTAAATAAAGTAATAGGCGTCTTGGTATCTCCTTCTAAGCTTTTTAAATACAGCTTTAATTCCATCATCATCCCTCCTTCTTATTTCAAAACACGAAGAGTTTCGCCATCAAAACTCTTTCACCACACCCAGTCAGCAAGCCGACAAAATCCAATACCCACGAGTGTGCATCCTACCCAGAATTTTTTATTACATAGGAAATCCTTAAGGATTTCCTATGTAATAAAAAAACCCTTCGTCTCAAAACTTGAGACGAAGGGCTACTTCGCTATGCCACTCAAATTGACTTGACTTAAATGTATGAGGGACTTTTATATTTTTAAAATAAAAAAAGACATTCATCCTTTGGGAAAAATGTCTTATACTGCCACCCAATACATTTAAGTATCCTGCATATCCGATACGGAGCTTGTGCTCGATATCTTACCTCTGTAACGGGAGGCCCCGGCATCGGCTACTTTTTGCATTTCACCTAGCATCTCCTGGAACCATTCCTTAAAGGTTTTTATACCGGACCTCACACCACCGCCGGCTCGCTGGGATAAAAGACCTAAAAGTACTCTTTCCAGTCATTGATTTTTCCTTTTTTGATATATTATATTCAATTATTCCCAGTTTGTAAAGAAGAAATTTAAAGATTTTTAAAATATTCTACAATTCCCACATAAATAGCCCATGCAACTTTTTCCTGATAGGTTTCATTATTTAAATTAGCTTCTTCTTCAGGATTTGATAAAAATCCACATTCCACAATAACCGCCGGTATATTGGTGGTTCTTAATACATAGTAATCCGTATTGGCCTTGGCTTCTCTTTTATTGGTAGGATCAACAAATTCCTTTAAAGCCTTTTGAATAGATTCTGCCAACATCTTTCCTTCTTCCGAATGCCCATGATAAAAAACCTGTGCCCCTTTATATTTAGATTCAGGAAAGCTGTTTTGATGGATACTGATAAGGACATCTCCTTCACTTTGATTGATGAGTTCTTTTCTCCTTCTCATGTCAGCGCTTTTTGGTTTAGGGTCTCCCTTTTGGTTTAAACCTTCATCGGCATTTCTGGTAATAACAACGTATGCCCCGCTTTGTTCAAGGTAAGCCTGAAGCTTTAGGGCGATGGCAAGATTAATATCTTTTTCATCAGCACCGTTAGTGCCTACCCTGCCTGGGTCAAAGCCCCCATGGCCCGGATCAATCACGATGACCCTTTTTGCTGTTGGCAAGGCAAAGGTGCTTACTGTCCGATTGGAATAAATATTATACCCCAAAAGCAACACCAGAAGCATTCCGATTCCTACATATATTTTTGGCCTTTTGGTCCAGAAATCCATGGGTTCACCTCATATATCTTCTCTTTGCTAACTATTTTATTCTCAATAAGAAGATATATGACTGTTATTCCTTAAGGTATTTGAACAAAATATCCCATATCTCTTTCTTTTCCAGTCCTCGCTTCCAGCCTGCAACCCCGGCCAGATTGTATTTGTTAACGAGTTTCACTTTTTCTTCTATAGAGCGCTCTTCTTCCAGCCAAATTTTATAGGTTTTATGGTCTTCTTTGAATTCTCCATAGTATTGTCCTATTTCATCGAGCCACTGAGGTTCTATATCCCTTTCTTTTAAGATACTTTCTCCCCTGCTCATTCCATAGGCCTTGGAAGAGACTTTGATCTCTCCGTCTACTTCTTCTTCCTCCCATAATCTTGTGTAATATGGTAATCCAAGCAAGACTTTTTCCGCTGGTACTTCCTCAAGTGTATTTTTTATTCCCTGCTCAACCCAGCCAATGGAAGCAACTGAGCCACTGGTTGGAGATGTACTCCAATGCTCATCATAAGCCATCACCATGATATAATCTACGACTTTCCCCACTTCCGAACGGTTGTAATGCCGCGTCCAACCGGATGGGACATACATATCAACGGATACCACCAGTCCCTGCTCTTTTAAAAGAGGCGCCAGCTCCCTTATAAATTGGAGATAATATTCTCCTGTTTCTTGTTTTAGGCTTTCAAAATCAATATTGATACCATCCAAATTATATAAAGAAGAAAATGCCAGAAGCTGCTTTATAATATTTTCTCTGCTGTTGGTATCTTTTAAAACCTTATGGGTCAGGTCCGGATCATTAAAAGGATTGGTAATCATGCCCCATACCTGATAACCTTTACTGTGAGCCCAGTTAACATATTTTTCGCTGGCAATATTTTTTAAATCACCTTTTTCATTTTCTATTTCAAACCAACTGGGGGATAGAACATCCAATCCCTTGATTGGTTCAAATTTTGAAGGTACTTCACTGCTTTCCACTTTAAAAACCTGATCCCACACCAGATTAATTTTCCCCTTTACAGGCTTCCAGGAAGGCTTTTCTTCTTCCTGTGCCACAGGCTGCCCTTCCATTTCTTCTACATTTCCTATATGCTTTTTAGCCATATAACCGATTACACCATCTTCACTTCTAACAAGCAGCCAATCCTCACTCTCTTCAAATATTCTCACCTTATCTCCCTGGATTAATTTCTTTAAAATCGGGCTTTTGATATTGGCTTCATAACGGATTGGGGCATTCTTTGAGAGGATTTCTCCCGTGGTTTTAATTTCTGTGGTATAATCCATAATTACAATATTATTTTCTTCGTTATAACATGCTTCAACATTAAATAAATTCTTTAAAAATGAAAAGGGAATATATGCCATATCTCCGAATTTCCTTAAGGGCATATTAAGTGTCAGCGGCTCCTGATTAACATAATAAGTTAACGCATCAGTTTGCATTCTGATAACCTTGTTCTGTGTTGTAATGGTTAGTTTTTCGGCTTCTTCATCCCAAAATAAATAAGGATCTATATACTGTTTGGCAAAATCAAAAGGAAGAAAAATTTCTCCCTCAATGACTTGAGGTCCGTATTCCATCACTATGATCTCTTTCCCAAGAACAACTCCCGTCTCTTCCTGGCCAAAACCTGAAAACATCTTATAAGCAGGAACCACTGTAAAATTCGGCATATAAATTTTGATCATAAATGCAGCAAATAATATACCTATAAACCCTAGTAAAAACTTAAATCCTTTTTTCCTTTTCTTCTTCCTTGCCATTATAACCCCCCTTGAAATATATCTATACCACACTCAATAAAGGCAGTTCGATATTATATTGTCTGTTTCCTTATTATATCATAGAAATCGACATTATTTATATGAATACATTGGAAGGGTAGAAATGAATATAACATTTTTGCTCATTTATTTTATAGGAAATCCTTAAGGATTTCCTATAAAATAAAAAAATCGAAGACTTTCTGGTGTTTATTCCAAAAAACTTCGATTTTTATAATATTCCTTATTAATTTACTCTGCTTCACCGGCAACAGTAAACCGTTCATTGATATGTTTTGGATTTTCAATTTCATCCACTACAGCAATGGCAAAGTCTGCATAACTGATATAACTCTCCCCTTTTGAATTATAAATCAATTGGTCTTTTCCTTTTTTGAATTTTCCTGTTCTTTTTCCTTCCGGTACGAAAGACATAGGCGGACTGATGAATGTCCATTTAAGCTGGGAGGTTTGCCTTAATTCTTCTAAATTTTGCAGTTGTGCTTTAGCTGTTGGATGAACGAATTCCGGTAAAGTTTCTACTACCAATGTAGTATGGGAATCATCCAGATAAAGACTTCCTGCCCCGCCTACCACAATCAGCCTTGTATTACTTCCTTTTAACCCATCAATCAGTACCCGGCCTGCCTGAACGTGTTTTTCTTCCTGCCCCATTGGGGCCCCAAAGGCATTTACAACCACATCAAACTGTCTTAAATCTTCCTTTGTAAGTTCAAAAATATCTTTTTCTATAACTTTAACATTTTGATCTTCCAATTTAGCTTTATTTCTTACAATGGCAGTAACATCATGGCCACGGTTAAGGGCCTCTTTTAATATAAGATTCCCTGCTTTACCTGTCGCAGCAATAATGCCAATCTTCATTATTGATTCCTCCTAAAATTCAGTATGTATATTAATCTCAATTAAAAAGGAATATCATATCCGCTAAAAAATATAGATTTAATTTTACGGATTTTCTAAGATATATTTTTCCGCTGCAGAAACAGCTATAGCTCCGTCTGCTGTAGCAGTAATGATTTGTCTGAGTTTCTTATCCCGTATATCACCTATGGCATATACTCCGGGAATATTGGTTTCGCAATTTTCATTGGCCTTGATATATCCCCACTCATTGATTTCAACCTTTCCTTTTACCAGCTCTGAGTTAGGGGTCATTCCAACGGCAACAAATACGCCTTCTACATCCAGCACCCTTTGTTCTCCTGTTTCTTTGTTTTTAATTTTAATACCCTGGACGCTGTCTTCTCCCAAGATTTCCAGAACCTGATGATTGGTAAAAACTTCGACATTGTCCAGAGAGAATAATGTGTCTTGCAGAATTTTTTGAGCTGTAAGCTGAGGAAGATCTTGAATCACATACACTTTAGGAGAAAATTTAGCGAGCAAAATCGCATCTTCTACTCCTGTGTTGCCTCCTCCGACTACCACTGTATTTTTTCCGTTAAAAAAAGCACCGTCACAGGTGGCACAGTAGGAAACTCCCCTTGCTTTTAATTTCTTTTCTCCCGGAACCCCAAGTTCTCTCCATGTAGCCCCCATTCCTAATAAAAGCGTCCTGGCTTCGTATGTATTTTTATTCGTTTTTACTTTTTTAATTTTATCATTTACATCTATTTCTATAACCTCTTCAACGATGGGCTCTATTCCATATTCCTTCGCATGGGCCTGCATTTTAAGAGCAAGATCCGGTCCTATGACATCAGCGATCCCAGGATAATTGGCTACCTCATAAGTTTTGGTTACCTGTCCTCCCGGAAACTCCTTTTCAAACATAATGGCATTAAGCTTTGCTCTGCCGGCATAAATTGCTGCAGCCATGCCTGCTGGCCCTGCACCGATAATAATCATATCATACATGGTATCACTCCTTTATAAGGATAAAACTCTACATATATTCTTATAAATTATATCCTATTTTATACTGCATTAGAATGGCAAAAATAGCAGGGACGGTCCTTTTTAATTTCAATCAAAAGAACCGCCCCTGCTGATTTTGGGGATTTATATGTATCTCCCACCATATTTTGCAGCAAACACTTCCTCGCTGGTACATAAATAAATAATTCCCTCAATAAATCCTATTATAAAGGGTATACATGTCCAGCAAAAAATTAAATACAAAATCCCAGTACCTAGCCTACCCAAATAAAATTTATGAATACCTAAACCTCCAAAGAATATTGCCAATAACCCGGCAACCAATTTGCTCTTAGTCGGCACCAATCTGCCTATATTTCCTCCAGATGAAGAAGAACTGCTTGAAGATGCTCCTCCTCCTGCATTCATAAACACCATCGGCTGTTGTCTTGTGTTCTCCTCTAACTTTTCTATTTTTTTCTTATTCTCATTAATCAATTCACTTATACATTTCTTGCAGTAATTTTTCCCTGAAATTTCAGTATTACATTCTTCACATATGAATTTTCCGCAGCCTACACACGTACCTACCGCTTCCTTTTGTAGATGAACGTAACAATTCAATTGGCTTACCTCCCATAAACATACTTTATTTTTATTTTACACCAGTAAATACAATAAGTAAATAGTGAGTTAATTAACAGGAAAATCAATAGGGACGGTTCTTTTTGGTTAAAGCCAATAAGAACCGTCCCTATTGATTTAGTCTCTATATATATTTTGCTCTCTTTCTGGTCCTACACCTATCATAGTAACTTTAGCACCGCAAAGTTCTTCTACTCTGGCAATGTATTTTTTAACGGATTCAGGAAAATCTTCATATTTTCTAATATGACTGATGTCTCCCCATCCTTCCAATTCTTCATAAATCGGTTCACATTGTTTTAAGTCCTCTAAACTTGCGGGGAACTCTGTTAAAATTTCGTCTCCCTTTTTATAAGCAGTACAAATCTTGATGGTTGGAAGATTGGATAATACATCTATTTTATTTAAAGCAATAGCTGTAAGTCCGCTCGTTCTTACGGCAAATCTGCCAATTACCGCATCAAACCAGCCACAACGTCTTGGTCTGCCTGTAGTCGTACCGTATTCTCCACCTACTTCTCTGATTCTGTTCCCGGTTTCATCAAAAAGTTCCGTAGGAAAAGGTCCTTTTCCGACTCTTGTAACATAGCCCTTCATAACGCCAATACATTCGTCAATCATTGTAGGACCTATGCCTGCTCCGACACAAACTCCTCCAGTAATCGGATGAGAGGATGTAACATATGGATAAGTTCCTAAATCTATATCTAAAAGAGTACCCTGTGCACCTTCAAAGAGTACGTTTTTGCCCGCTTTAATCGCTTCATAGATCAGCACTGTTGTATCAGCTAAAAAGGGCTTTAGTCTTTCGCCGTACATTTTATATTCTCTGATGATTTCATCGGCATCAAAAACTTCGTCGCTTTCATATACTTTAGATATAATGGCATTTTTAATCCTTACATTTTCGCGAACTTTCTTTTCAAAAACTTCCGGATAGAAAAAGTCGCACATACGAATTCCTGAACGTTCAGCTTTATCCATATAGCAAGGGCCTATGCCTTTTTTGGTTGTACCGATGTCGTCCTGCCCTCTGTGTTTTTCTTTAATGCCGTCTAAAGCTTTATGATAAGGCATTACTACATGTGCCCTTAAGTCAATTTTTAAATTTGAAACAGAAACTCCTTTACTTGTCAGCATATCTATTTCTTCTAAAATCCCCTGAGGGTCTACTACAACTCCATTGCCTACGATGCAAACTGTTCCCGGATAAAGTATACCTGAAGGCACAAGGTGAAATTTATAAACTTCACCATTGACTGCTACTGTATGACCTGCATTGTTTCCTCCCTGAGAACGTACCACCATGTCTGCCTGTTGAGATAATATATCAATGATTTTTGCTTTACCTTCGTCACCCCATTGAGCTCCAATGACTACTTTAGCTGGCATAAAACCACCCCTTCCTAAAATCCTTTACTTCATTATGTAAACATAAAAAAACGCAGCTTCAAACTCTCTGCTTTATACAGTCCTTTCTAAGGATAACAGAAATGGCATCCAAAATCAATATGTATTCGAATATTTTCGGTACATTTCATCTAAATGTTCGCATTTTAAGTTACATTATTCACCTCTTTACATTTTGCCCCAACATCGATATACTATACATATATATTTTGATGATTATATTAGATTGGAAGTGATGCTTGTGAAAATAGAAAAAATCAATGACTCTCAAATTAAAATTATTTTGAATCAAGCAGATCTTAAGCATAGAGACATTAAAATCAGCGAACTCGCTTATGGTTCTAAAAAAGCTCAGGAACTATTCAGAGATATGATGGAAACCGCTTTTGAAGAATATGGATTTAATACGGATAATGTTCCTTTGATGATTGAGGCCGTTCCCCTTTCTGTGGACAGTATTATGATTATTGTAACTAAGGTGGACCACCCGGATGACATAGACAAGAAATTAAATTCATTCAGGCCTAAAGTAAATTCTCGTACTTTCAAGAAAAAGTCCTCTGTTGCAGAAGAAGAAAACGAACCTCAGTCTGTGACCATTTATTCCTTTAATAAACTAGACGATGTAGTCGATGTTTCCATTCGCTTATATCCTTTATACTGCGGTGTAAATTCTTTGTACAAAGACACCGAATCTCAAAAATATTTTCTTGTGCTTCATAAAAACTACTTCATCAATACTAATCCCAATGAAATAGAATCAATATTAAGTGAATATGGCAATAAACATGTCTCTTCTCCATTAAGTGAAGGTTTTCTGGTTGAACATGGAGAGCTTATGATTCAAGATAAAGCTATAGAAGTTCTTAAAAAACATTTGGCATAAAAAAACTGACCCGGTGGGTCAGTTTTTTTATGCTTTTTTCTGTTTATTCAACAGATATTTCTATTTCTCTTTCTTTAAAACGCTCGTTACATACCTTTACATGAATCTTTCCTTTTTGGCCTGTCGTTCTCACCCAAAAAGCTATGCTTCCACCAATAAGAGAAAGGCATTTAGGGCCAATAAGCTCTCCCTCTCCTGTCACTTCAACATAAATCCCATCTGTAATAAACGGCATGAGATTACCGTATTGGTCCAAGGCTTTTACAACTACCCTTGTAACGTCCATATCCCCTGCGCAAAGAACAGAATCATCTGCTGCTACTTCTAATTGAGCAGGGATAGGATTCCTTGAATATTTCTTACAGATCACTTCTTTTTCTCCAACATATCCAATAAACTTAGCATCTTCCCATTCCATGCCCCAATATCCTGTGAGTTCATCTACAATGACAGGGGGATGAGCTAATCCTGCAAACTTTTCCTTATTAGGATAAAATCTTCCTCTATATTCTTCTCCATAATAAAAGTCAATATAGTCACAGTTTGTAAAAATTACAAGAGGAATAACGCCTCCTATGCTGCGCTCTCCCCTGGACCAGTAGGTTACAGGCTCTAATACCACTTCTTTAGTGGCATCTTTTTGGCTTTTATAGGCATAAGCTGCAAACTTGGGAAGTCTATACATATCCATGACACCATGGTAACAGATCTTATCTCCTGACCCGAAATCAGCGTGGGTATTATAATCAAAAGCACACCATCCTATAGCCCCGGATATATGCTCGTCTAAATGGGAAGCGTTCTGTACTCTTGCATGACGCAGAGCATGTTCCATAACTCTCTCTTCCTGGTCATAACGTTTTGTTGGATACATATGTCCATTATATTCTGTAACCAGATAAGGAACGTAATAGTCTAATCCTGTTACCATTTTGGGTTCTCTTAAGGCCACTTCTTCTCCATCAGCGCCCATAGGTTGGTCATAGGTTTCAAAGTTCTTTACATTCTTTGCAAGGTATTTTCTGTATCCTCCGTCATGGATAAAATCATTAATGGTATATACGTCTTCCAGAAGCTCACTGTTGGTTAAAAAGCGAACCCCTCCGGTTTGTCTTGTAGGATCTAGCTTTCTTGCCAACTCATTGGTTTTTACATATAAGTCGTGATTATCCTGGGATTCATTAATGCGAACCCCCCACAGAATAATTGATGGATGGTTATGGTCCCTCCTAATCATTGCTTTAACATCTTCTAATACCTGCTCCTGCCAAGCCACATCACCTATATACTGCCACCCTGGTATTTCTTCAAATACTAAAAGTCCTATTTCATCACATCGGTCTAAAAAGTGCCTGGATTGAGGGTAGTGAGAAGTTCGGACAATGTTAAGTCCCAATTCATATTTTAAGATATCCGCATCTTTTTGCTGGGCTCTTTTTGGCATTGCATAGCCTACATATGGATAGGACTGATGTCTGTTAAGTCCCATCAGCTTAATCTTTCTGCCATTTAAGTAAAAGCCATCGGATTTAAAGACTGCCTCTCTAAAACCAAATCTCGTAGTATATGAATCTAATTCGTTATACCCTTTTAATATTTTTACCTCCAATTCATATAAATAAGGACGATCAATGTCCCATAACTGAATATCCTGAAGGCCGTCCATCGAAAGGGTTGCAGAATCTTCGCTGAATGTTTTAGAAATCTTACTGATTTCCTTATCCTTATCTCTTAAAATGCATACTGCTTCAATCACTTCATCTTTATTGCCTTTCTTGATTAGAGAAAGATCTACTTCTAATCTTTTTTCACTTTGAAGGACATCAAAGGCTTTCACAAACACATTTTCAATATTCGTACTTTCAGTAATGCGTAAATGTACTTCTCTATATATGCCTCCAAAAGTAAGATAATCTATAACTCCGCCAAAAGGTGGAATATCTTCTCTTTCTGTGGAGTCTACCACAACAGTTAATACATTCTCCTCACCAAATTTGACTGCATCGGATAAATCAATTGTAAAAGGGGTATATCCTCCTTTATGTTCTCCTAGTTTAATCCCATTAAGATAAACTTGTGCATATGCCATTACACCTTCAAAATCAATATAAATGGCCTTTCCTTCATATTCTTTTGGTATATTGAGCTTCCTTTTATAACAGGAAATAATCTGAAAACTTTTATCATCAAAATAGTTATACGGAAGTTCCACATTGGTGTGGGGAAGCCTTACTTCTTTAAAAATATTTAAGTCAATTTCATTGTCCGTAAGATAAGTTTCTTTATAATCCGGGGTATAGTACCAGTGATTGTTGATCCCTTTTACAATACTCATTTTTTCCCTCCTGATATTTAAGTAAAATAATCAGTTTTTACAGTATTATTTTACTTAAATTTTACCTTGCTCAAAAAATATTGTCAATGAACTTTGGGATAATTTTAGTCAGTTTTAGTAATATTACTTTGTACTGTTTCTTATGATAAATTCTGTTGGTATGATCACTTTTCGTCCGATGTCGTTGGCTCCATTTTCTATAAGATCCATCAGTAATTTTACTCCTGTTACACCCATAAATTCAGTATACGTTCTGACTGTTGTCAATGAGGGTACTGTATACTCAGCATTTGGAATATCATTAAAGCCAACAATAGAAACCTGGTCCGGGACAGATATATTGTGTTCGTGAAGAGCCTTTAATGCTCCAATGGCCATAGAATCACTGGCAACAAAAAATGCTGTAGGCAAATTCCCCCTTTTGATCGCATTTACCATTGCCAGATATCCCCCTGCAGCTGTTCCATTTTCAAGATAGATATTTTTTTCATTTTTCTCTATACAATTTTCTTTAATAAAATTCCGGAATTCATATTCTCTTGCGTCGATCTTTTCCGGATATTCACTGTTACAACCCAGTATTCCGATATATCCTAAATCCCGATGTCCTTTTTTTAGTAAAAAATTCAGAACTTCTCTTGCAGCTTTTGCTAAATCAATAATCACACAATCCAGATGAGGATCTTCCGGTTCTTCATCTATAAAAACAATATTTGAAAACAATCCTGCCAAAGTATTGATTTTCTCTTTGCTAAATCTCCCTACTGCAATGATTCCTGACAGATCCGGATGTTTTTTAGCAAGTTCGTTATAATCTTTCATATTAAAAATTTTCTCTGTAATAATACCCTGTCTGTCACACTCTTTTTCAACCCCCATACGGATAGACAGATAATAAGGGTCCGATAGCTCTACTTCTTCAGAATAACTTGAGAGAATACCTATCCTTACCGGAGTACTTCTCCCATTAGCTTTAGTATTATAAACCTCTGCTTTTTCCTTAGGGGACTTATATTTCATTCTTTCTGCAATCTCTAAAATTCTTTTTCTTGTTTCCTCTGACACGGAAAAAGTAGTGTCGTAATTGATTACTCTTGATACTGTTGTAATGGAAACTCCTGCCTCATTGGCAATATCTTTTAATGTAGCCAAAGCTTCCCCTCCTAAAACATTTAAAACAATATATTTTTACTAAATATTTTACTTTAAGAATCATCAAAGATCAAGTATCTGCTATCTGTGGTTTTGCTGACTTAGGAATAATCCTGATATCGGAAGGCTTTTTATTGTATAGGAAATCCAAAAAGATTTCCTATACAATAAAAAAACTAGGGAATAAACTTCCCTAGCTTCCTGGCTAAACATTTTAATTATTTAGAACCTAAAATATAATTCCAATCGTTTTTAAAATAATTATATCTCAAATCTGGACACTCTTTCTTTTAACCCTTCGATGACCTGGTTTAGCTTTCCTGCCAACATAGACAGGTGCTCTGAAAAACTGGCCTGTTCCTGGCTGGTTGCAGTAACCTCTTCAATAGAGGCTGCGTTTTCTTCAACAATTTTTGCAATATATCCAATGGCTTTTGTAGTCTCTTCTTTTTGGCCTTCTATTTCTATGATGGCTCGATTAATATTTTCTATTTGCTCAATGACTTTTCCCATAGATGCTGCCATCTCTCTAAAATTATTGTCTGTCTCATGGACAATCCTGCTTTGTTCTTCAAAGATCTGATCTGAAGTTTCAACCATGGCTACGGTTTCTTTAACTTCTTGCTGTATTCTGGAAATAATTTGGCTGATCATACCCGTTGCATCTTTTGAATGGAGGGCTAACTTTCTGATTTCATCAGCAACTACTGCAAACCCTTTCCCAGCTGCTCCTGCTCTTGCTGCTTCTATGGCTGCGTTTAAAGCAAGCAAGTTTGTCTGTTCACTGATATCTTCGATCACCTGAATCACTTTAATGATTTCTTTTGCTTCTTCATCCAGCTTTTTAATTTCTTCATTTATGGCTCGGGTGGATTCTACAGCAATCTTTGATTTTTCATTCAATTTCCCCACTGTATGGGCTGCATGATCCCTTGATACTTCTGTTCTGCCGATCATTTCCATGGCCATTTCAATTCTTTTTGTAACCTGATTAATGTTTTTGGCCAGACGTTCCATTAATTCATAGCCATGTTCTGTCTGTTTTGCCTGCTCAGTAGATCCTTGTGCCAGTTCACTGATCGTTGCTGATACCTGAGAAGCCGCTATTGCCGATTTCTCCGATGAAGTTTTCATAACATCTGCATTTTCTTCTACTTGAGCGACTGCATAATTTACTTCATTGATTAAATTCCTGATATTTTCGATCATTTTATTAAAGCTTTGAGCCAACTTACCTATTTCATTTTTGCTATTGATATTGGAGGAGACTGTTAAATCCCCATTCTCTGCTTTTGACATTAACTTCATGATATGTTTTAAAGGTTTGGATATACTAAAAGAAATTAAACTTCCAACCACCACAGATAAAATAATGCACAGGACAACGATCACTACGATCCCTCTTCTTGTACTATTCATTTCTGACATCAAAGAGGCGATTGGTTCTGTTGTAACAGCCTTCCATCCATTGGAAGCTGTCGCAAAACTAATCAAATCACCATTAAGAGTAATATTGCCTGATGACTCTTCCCCGTAAATATAAGTCAGGAACTCATCTTCATTTTTTATACCTAAATTTTCTTGATTCAAATGTCCGATAATGACTTGATTTTCATTTAATATATACACTTGGGCATTTTGGTCTAATTCCATATTTTCCAATACTGAATTGATATATTTACTATTAATGGATATAATAATTAATCCTATCTCCTTCATGGTTTGAGGAGATCTCATGGTTCTTACAAAGTATATATTTTGATAGGAATCATTGAACCCTGTAATCCATGAGGCTTCTTCTTGAGAATTATCTAAAATCTCCTTAAACATGTTGTAATATTCTATCTGCTTATCATAATTCTGACCTTTATATAATATAGAATCCGAACCAGCCCCTATTCTGGTACCATCTTCTTTGTATATGTATATTCCTGATATACCACTATTGGTATTAACTATGGATAATATCGTAGATTCAACTTTATTAATCTCTTGTAATTGATCATAATCCATTACATCTTGTTTCTTTTGCTCGATTATTTTTGTAATCTCTTTATTTGAAATCAGCATCATAGAAGCCCGTTCTACTTCTTCTATTTTATAATCAATATTCAAGATCAACTGATCAATCATCTGTTTTGAATAAAAACCAACTTTACCTTCCACAGTGTTTTCTGCATTATAATACGAAAACATACCTACTACACTTAAGGGTATAATGCTTAGGATCATAAAAGATACAATGAGTTTCTTGGCTATCCCGACATTGCGTATTCTGCCAAGCAAAGATTTAAGCCATTTGTTATACTGTCTCCCCTTTGCAGACTCAAACTTAGGCTTAAAGTTCAGCACTGGCTTCATTGTTTTTTCCATACTTTTCCCCCTCATCAGTAAACATATTAATACTATATTTATAAATAAATATAGCAGGTTCTTATATATTTAGTTTTCAAACCCAAATAATTCTCACCTCTTTTTCTGATTGAACTAGATTATATTCTTTTTTATTTTAAATGCCTTAGTATTTTCCTTTTTTTTAAAAGAGAATTTCAATTCTCCACTCCATAAAAGTAGAGTTTCAAAGTCGTTTTCAGATCGGTCCTCCTTCCACATTCATAATAACAGCTTTACAATACTAAATACTGGTTATAAAAAATATGATCTATATTTATTTAGAATAATGTAGATAATTGTTTCAAATTCTAAATAATTTAAATCATCTTAAAATCTATTTTACTTAAATATTCATTATATTTCAATAACAAACTCTTTAAAGTAAAAAAATTCCATCCTATTATTTTAAAATAGATATGAAGACTTTCTATTTCATAGGAAATCCGGAAGAATTTCCTATACAATAAAAATAGCAGGAATAAAAAATACTTTTTATTCCTGCTTCATCATAAGATCTTTAAAACTTATTATGCAGATAAACATCATCCGGATCGGTACCAACTCTTTCTCCAGTGTTGAGCTCTGCAATTCTTTCCATGTCTTCTTTTGATATTTCAAAATCAAAGATATCCGAATTTTCCTTAATTCTTTCAGGAGTAACAGACTTAGGTATCGTCACCACGCCTGTTTGAAGATCCCATCTAAGTGCAATTTGTGAAATCGTTTTATTGTACTTCTCTGATAGTTCTTTCATAAGAGGAATATCAAAGATTTTTCCCTGCATTAAAGGTCCCCAGGCTTCCAGCTGGATATTATGTTTCTTACAAAATTCCAACAAATCAGTCTGCTGGAGTCGTGGATGATATTCTACCTGGTTAACCATCGGTACAATTTCACAGGATTCCATAAGTTCTTCTAAATGATAAACTTTAAAATTGCTAACACCTATAGCCCTTACTCTTTTTTCCTTATAAAGCTTTTCCAGTGCTCTCCAGGTTTCTTTATTAAGAGGCTTTGGCCAATGAATTAAATATAAATCCAGATAATTTGTATCCAGTCTCTTTAAGGATGCTTCAAAAGCTCTTAAAGTTGAATCATATCCCTGGTCTGAGTTCCAAACTTTACTGGTTAAAAATATTTCCTCTCTTTTTACGCCGCTATTCTTCATGGCTCTTCCTACACTTTCTTCGTTTCCATAAACTGCAGCGGTATCAATATGTCTATATCCCACTTTCAAAGCCTCTAAAACAGAATTTTCTACCTGTCCTTCTTCTGTGATCTTGAATGTCCCAAAACCAAGCCACGGCATTTTAACTCCATTATGTAGAGTTGTTGCACTGTTGATATTCATCACAAAAACTCCTCCTTTGTAACAGTTTTATATTTTAACATCTGTTATATATATTATATTCAAATTACTTTGTTTCATCATCATTTTTAGTTAAAATTCTTTGAAAAAGAGTTTCGCCTCAAAACTCTAGCGCCGAGTGCGGTCGCCAAAGCCGACAAAATACAACATGCGCAAGTTTCATCCTGCCTGGAAATTTTTTGCTATAGGAAATTCTTAAGTATTTCATATACCAAAAAACCTCCAAGCTTTTAGCCTGAAGGTTTTTTATTTTTATTCTTTACTTGCTAAATAAGCATTCATTTTTTCTACTACTTCATCTACATTAAGACCGTGAACCATTCCTGCTTCTTCTAAGGTTTCTCCCTGAGAGGAAGGACATCCAACACAGTGCATTCCTGCTTCCATCAAAATAGGAATAAGATTGCGGTCAACGGCAATGATATCTGCTATAATCATGTCCTTTGTGATCTTAGCTGCCATGATATTTCCTCCTTTATATAAACAATAAGTAATCTGTAACATTTTTATTATAGCCCAATAATAGGATATAATGCAATAACCAAAATATGTGTCGGCTCTCTCTACATTTGAGCCGCATTCATAAGCTTTGGAACCACTTGCTTCTTTCTTGATAATACACCTGGTAAGAATATGCTGTCTTCTTTACTATTTAGACCAAATGCCCGTGTCACCAATTCTTTTCCCGAACCTATCGCGATCAGTTCTGTTCCGCCTAGTAACAGATCTGTTACCATTAAAAGCACCAAATCATAATTTTGCGTTTCGCAAAGCTTATACATCATAGCTTTTATATCTGGAATTAAATTAAACAAGCCCTTAAAATCAGCCGTATTAATTTGGGAAATGGCCACATTGTATTTACCGAATACAAATTTTTTCATATCGGTATAGTAAAGTTGTTCTGCAGTCTTTCCTTCTAAGGAAGTACCGGCAACAATAAGGGACATACCGTACTTTTCTATATCTACACCGGCAAGTTTAGCGAGGTACTCAGCTTGTTTTTTATCTTCCTCCATACAGGTTGGAGACTTAAAGATCAGAGTATCAGACAGGATCGCACTTAGCATAAGTCCTGCCATCTGAGGGGTTGGCTCTATATGATTTTCCCGATACATTTTTGAAACGATTGTAGCAGTACATCCTACCGGTTCTGCCCTAAAGTACAAAGGCGCCATAGTATGGATATCTGCGACTCTGTGGTGATCGATGATTTCTAATATCGTAGCCTTTTCCAAACCTTTTATGGATTGCCCTTTTTCATTATGGTCCACCAAGATGACATGTTTTCTGTTAAAGTCGATCAAATGCCTTCTTGAGACTATCCCCTTCACTTTTCCTTTGGCATCTACAACAGGAAAACTTCTATGGGTGGAGCTTTGCATAATCTCTTTAATTTCATCTACATAATCATCCATCTGAAAATACACCAGATTATGCTTTCGCATAATGGCAGATACAGGGATACTCTGATTGATTAATTTTATTGTTTTAAAAAAACTGTGAGGCACCTTGACTACTGCACAGCTTAAGTCTTCTCCAAGATCAAGGGATAGGTTAAAATCTTTATCCCCAGCTACAATAATACATCCTGCCCCGGCATTTTTTACTTTTTCCTGTATATCTTTATCACAGCCTATAATTAAAATATCGCCTCTAGAAAGCTTTTGACCTTTTAATAAAGTAGAATCCGTATAAATACTTCCTTCTACATATTCATAAGGGTATCTCCCTCCTAAAATTTCTCCGTCCAAAACCTTAATGAGATTAGAAAATCTGGTTTTATTATTCTTTATTGCCATCTCGTCCGAAAATTCCATATAAGATGCCGCAATATCTTTAAGAGATACAATCCCATTCAATCGGTCTTCTTCGTCCACTACAGGAATCATATTTCTTTCTACTTTTTTCATCAAATCCCATACGGATTTAATTGAATCATCTCTATGTACTACATAGGGCTTATAGAAATTTAAGTCTGCTACCTGAGGTTCTACATCAGAAAGCAGGGGCGGTGGAGCTGCTTTAAAAAAATTTAAAGCAAATTCAGTTTCTTTATTAATATTCCCTAAGCGAACCGCTTGAACATTTCTAAAACCCAGCTCCCGTTTTAAATGGGCGTAGGCAATGGCTGAGCAAATAGAGTCGGTATCTGGATTTTGATGTCCGAAAATGAAAATCGGTTTATCCACATCATTCACCGTCCCATCATTCTCCTGTATATATTGACTTGATATGTATATACGTCCGAACGATAATAAGATGTTTCATAAAATAATTTTATATCTTCTTCTGTTCTTGTAACCCCTTCTATCTTTAGCAAAGGAATGGCTTTACCAGACTCAAAAATTTTCATCATCATTTTGTCGGAAATCAGCGCTTCAATGGTTAAAAAAGTTGATTCAATATTATGGTTATAATTCTCTTTTAAGATCTTGTATAACGAAAGCGTTCCCAAATCATACTGATCTAACCCTTCACAATATTTTGTGGGTATGTAAACGGTCTCAAGAGCAGCAGGTATGGAATCTGCAAAACGCAGGCGCTTGATTTTATAAAAGGTCTGTTCTTCTTTCTCATCCAACATCTTGCTGATATTTTTTAGATTTCGTACCACTGAAAATTCCAAAACTTTGGTAGTTGGCGTATAACCCTGAGCTTTTAGGGTCTCTGTAAAACTCATCATATTTTCTTGTAAAAAACGAGGAGAGGATACAAAAGTTCCTCTTCCCTTTTCTCTATATAATTTCCCTTCTTTAACCAATTCATTGATGGCTTGTCGTGTAGTCATCCGGCTAATGCCATAGGTTTCACTTAATTGCCTTTCTGAAGGGATCATTTGATTCGGCTGAAAAATGCCTTCTTCTATTTGCTTTTCTATGATGGTTTTTAACTGTATATAATAAGGCAGAGGATTACTCTTATCAATTTTCAAACTATCACCTCCATTTCTCATTATTCTAACATTCCCTTATACAAGATTCAAACAGTTTTTATACTTAAACCTGCATTAAATAATGAAAGATTTCCTGGCAGACATCTTCTTTTTCTTCCCCGTCAAATATAAAGTGATTCGCATTTCTATAGTATATTTTCTTTTTCCATGGAGAAGCCGAGCGGCAAAAAAGATAATCGGCACTCTTCCATCGGACAGCTTCATCTTTTAATCCCTGAATAACAAGAAGAGGCGTTTTGATCTTTTCTACTAAAGGGATGCATTCACTAAGCCCCAAACTTAAGTGAATAGCTCCCCAAAAAGGTGTCTCATTAATCACGCGATAATAGTATTTTAGAGGATCATAACTTCTTTTTCGAATACATCTTTTAATATTCCCCAGGACCTTCCTAATATCTGCACAATAGATTGGTGTATTCACCGTCGCCAGTACATCTGCACCATAATTACAAGTAAGATAAAGTGCAACCAGCCCTCCCATGGAAAAACCAATGATTGCAACTCTTTTAAAGTTTTGCTTTAAATGTATGAATTCTTTTTCTGCATTGGAGATCCAGTCTCTCCATGTGGTTGTATTCCATTCTTTTTTAGTCCCTTTTATTCCTGCTAAAGTGGGAGATATGGTATAAATTCCCCTATCTTTTAAATAATCTGACAATATTTTAACATCTTTGGAGCAACTGTTAAATCCATGAAGTACAAGGACTGCCATATCATTTGCTTTAATCATTATATGTCCTCCACAGCAAGTATCATATATTTTTAATTTAGTTTTTCCCCAGTTTCCGCCTTAATTCAAACCAGCTTTTTACACTATTTGATGGAAATATTGACCATATTGTTAATGATTTATCATTTATATTTTTCATATTTTTTATCCTTTTTGTCTTATTAAAAATAATTATCATTTGTATTGTTTTCTCATTATTTTATCTTTTAGAATAATTGTCTTTTTAAGCGGATTTTAAAATAATTAATAACAATTATTATTTAAAAATCTATTGACGTGTATACAGTATTCATATATAATAGAATCAAACAATAAATTAATATTGTAACTGTGTTAAAAAAATAACACTTAATTGTATAAATAAAAAAGGAGGATGCCTTATGTTTGAACAATGGAAAGGTTTTAGCGAAGGTAACTGGACTAAAGAAATAGATGTCAGAGATTTTATTCAAAGAAATTACACCCCTTATGAAGGAGACGACTCCTTCCTTGCAGGACCAACTGAAAGAACTAAAAAGCTTTGGGATGAAGTTATGGAATTAACCAAAGTAGAAAGGGAAAAAGGAATCTTAGATGTTGAAACAAAGATCCCTTCAAGCATTACTTCCCACGGCCCTGGATATCTTGACAAAGATTTAGAGCAAATTGTAGGTTTTCAAACAGATAAACCTTTAAAAAGAGGTATTATGCCCTTTGGCGGAATCCGTGTCGTAGAAAAAGCATTGGATGCTTATGGCTATGAACTGGACCCAATAACCCGTGAAATATTTAAGAAATATAGAAAAACTCATAATGATGGAGTGTTTGATGCTTATACAGAAGAAATGAGAAAAGCAAGACACACTGGAATTATCACTGGTCTTCCAGATGCCTATGGCAGAGGCCGTATCATAGGAGACTATAGAAGAGTGGCTTTATATGGTGTTGACAGACTTATAGAAGAAAAGCAAAAAGAAAAGAAAGAACTCGAAGTAGAATATATGGAAAGCCCAATCATTCGCCTTCGTGAAGAAATCTCCGAGCAAATAAGAGCTCTTCAGGATTTAAAAGAAATGGCAAAGAATTATGGCTTTGATATAAGCAAGCCTGCATCTAATGCAAAAGAAGCAATCCAATGGACATATTTTGCATATTTAGGTGCTGTTAAGGAACAAGACGGTGCTGCCATGTCTTTGGGCCGCGTATCTACTTTCTTTGATATATATATTGAAAGAGACATGAAAGAAGGCATTTTAACAGAAGAACAAGCCCAAGAATTAATCGATCATTTCGTTATGAAATTAAGAATGGTTCGCTTCCTCAGAACACCATCTTATAATGAATTGTTCTCAGGAGACCCAACCTGGGTAACAGAATCCATCGGAGGTATGGGCGAAGACGGGAGAACCTTAGTAACAAAAAACAGTTTCCGTATTCTTCATACATTAAATAATTTAGGCCCTGCGCCAGAACCAAACTTAACCGTTCTATGGTCTGAAAGATTGCCTGAAAGCTTTAAAAGATTCTGCGCTAAGGTATCTATTGACACCAGTTCCATCCAATATGAAAATGACGACATCATGAGAAGATGGTACGGCGACGACTACGGAATTGCTTGCTGTGTATCTCCTATGAGAATTGGTAAACAAATGCAATTCTTTGGTGCCCGTGCAAACCTTGCAAAAGCCCTGTTATATGCAATCAATGGCGGTAGGGATGAAAAGAGCGGAGAACAAGTTACTCCTCAATTTGCACCTATTACTTCTGACTATCTTGATTATGATGAAGTCATGGAAAAATTCGATCAAATGATGGATTGGTTATCTCAAGTTTACATCAACACCCTCAATATCATCCACTATATGCATGACAAATACGCCTATGAAAAACTCCAAATGGCGCTTCATGATAAAGACATCCTTCGTACTTCCGCTTGCGGTATTGCAGGATTATCTGTTGTAGCCGATTCCTTATCTGCTATCAAATACAGCAAAGTAAAAGTTATAAGAAATGAACAAGGCTTAGCAGTTGACTACGAAATAGAAGGTGAATATCCTGCATTCGGAAATAACGATGAAAGAGTGGACTCCATTGCTATTGAAATCGTAGAAAGATTCATGAACAAATTAAGAAGACATAAAACTTACCGTGATTCTGTTCCGACATTATCCATCTTGACCATTACATCCAATGTGGTATACGGTAAGAAAACAGGAAATACGCCTGACGGAAGAAAAGCCGGCGAACCTTTTGCCCCAGGTGCTAACCCAATGCACGGAAGAGATAAAAAAGGTGCTATCGCATCTATGGCATCCGTTGCAAAACTTCCTTATCAACATGCACAAGACGGTATCTCTTATACCTTCTCCATCGTTCCTAAAGCTTTAGGAAAGTCCGAAGACGAAAGAGTATCTAACCTGGTGGGTATGCTGGATGGATATTTCCATGATGAAGGACATCACATCAATGTAAACGTCTTTGACAGAGAGACTTTACTCGATGCAATGGATCATCCTGAAAAATATCCTCAATTAACCATTCGTGTTTCTGGATATGCTGTTAACTTTATCAAACTTACAAGAGAACAACAATTAGATGTTATTAATAGAACTTTCCACGAAAGATTCTAAGTAAATATGTTATAATAAGAGAAAAAACATTAGTTTCTTCTCTTTTATCCTAAAGGAAAGGAGCCTTGTTATGAGTATAACTGGAAGAATTCATTCGATTGAAACTTGTGGAACCGTAGATGGTCCCGGCATTCGATTTGTGGTGTTTACACAAGGCTGTCCTCTTAGATGCCAGTACTGTCACAATCCTGATACCTGGAATATTGCGCACGGAGAAGAAACTACTGTTGAAAAGCTTATAAAGGAAATAGAAAAATATAAGTCTTATATGAAATTTTCTGGTGGTGGTGTTACTTTAACCGGAGGTGAACCTCTTATGCAGCCTAAGTTTACAGCTGAGCT
The DNA here is from genome assembly GCF_016908775.1 of Defluviitalea raffinosedens. Classification (NCBI taxonomy): domain Bacteria; kingdom Bacillati; phylum Bacillota; class Clostridia; order Lachnospirales; family Defluviitaleaceae; genus Defluviitalea; species Defluviitalea raffinosedens. The sequence continues at coordinate 362,650 of NZ_JAFBEP010000001.1, forward strand.
GTTTCGTCAGTGTAAAGAAAGAGGCATTCACACAGCCCTGGACACCTCCGGATATATCCCCCTGGAACATGCAAAAGAAGTCCTGGAATATACAGATTTAGTCTTGCTGGATATTAAATCCTTTGACCCGAATATATATAAGGATCTTACTGGTGTTTCCAATGAACCAACGTTAAAGTTGGCAAAATATCTTTCAGATATTAATAAACCGATGTGGGTACGTTTTGTCCTTGTTCCTAATCTGACAGATGACCCGGAAAATATAGAAGGCTTAGCTTCTTTTCTCTCAACCCTTAATAATATTGAAAAAGTTGAACTCCTCCCCTTTCATAAAATGGGTGAGTACAAGTGGGAGCAACTGGGCTACCCCTATCGTTTAAAAAATACTCCCCCTCCTTCAGAAGAAGCCATTAAAAATGCCAAAGCGATCTTTGAAAGATATGGATTAAAAGTATAAAAATATAAGCCGCAGAAAATCTGCGGCTTTTGCTTTTACATAGCAACCGTATTTGTGTTATCACCAAATCCCTCAATAGGATCTGCATTTCTTAAAGTAAATAAGTAAATTGGGCACATAAATATAAATATAATACTTAGAATCAACATTCCAACGGCTTTATCTCCTCTATATTTTTTATAGAGATTATAAATGGATGCAAAGTTTAAGATCACATAAGCTATCGAAATAAGAAAACCTATAAAGGGTATCCCTCCCAGCACTATACTTGCTGCACATACCACAGGAAGAACAACTTCCAATTTGTTGATTTCCTGATTAAATAACTTAATCTTTCCAACTAGTTTTCCCATTATGTACATATCAGCTACAGGAATCCATGCAAGCCAGGAATTTTCAATCCCTGCCTTCTTTGCCATACCAAATAGTCCAATAGATTTCAGAACATAAAGTACGATAAAAATAACAGCAAATACTAAAACAAAAGCAAGACCTAATCCTAAAATTAATTCCCAGCGATCCATCACGCTACCTCCTTAATATGTATTAAAATTCATATAATTTATTATACATTGAAACAAGCTATCAAATCAATATTTTTTAAATTTTTATAACATTTTACCAACTATGTAATAAATCTTTCAATTTTATTTTTCCTGTGTTAATATAAAAAAGCATTATAATCTGGTTTAAATTTCAATAAGAGGGGTACAAAAAATGAAAATACGACTTGCATCTTCTCTCACTCGAGATAGTATTGTGGACGGCCCCGGGCTTAGAACAGTCCTTTGGACCCAGGGGTGTAAACATCATTGCATAGGATGCCACAATCCAGGAACCCATCCCCTGGACGGTGGATTCGAAACTTCTACAGAAGAGATCATGGAAACCTTAAAAACATTAAAACTCCAAAAAGGCATCACCTTTTCCGGCGGAGAGCCTTTCTTGCAGCCGGAGGCCTGTGCAGAAATCGCCAGATTCTGTCATAACTTAAATTGGGATGTATGGGTTTACACCGGTTATACCTATGAAGAAATACTAGCAAATAACAACTCCTTGTGGAATGAGTTTTTGGAAGAAATTGACGTACTGATCGATGGTCCCTTTATCTTAGAAAAAAAAGATTTCACCTTATTGTACAGAGGATCATCGAATCAAAGAATCATTGATGTCAATCTTTCTAAAAAGAATAATAAAATAGTATTTTGGGAACAATAAGAATTTAACATTTTACTTGTAAACTTAACGCAATTAGTATACAATATGCTTGTATCGAATATTCTGAGGAGGTGTTATTATGGCTTATGTAATAAATGACGAATGTATCAGCTGCGGAGCTTGTGAGCCAGAATGTCCTGTTTCCTGTATTTCTGAAGGAGATGGAAAATACGAAATCAATGCAGATGAATGTATTGAATGTGGTGCTTGTGCAGACGCTTGTCCTGTAAATGCTCCAAACCCAGCCTAAAATCAAAAAATCGCCCTGATGGGCGATTTTTTTATCTTCCAAAAATATGCTTATACCATGGAATCTTTCTGCTGGCTGCAACCGCTGTTTCTTTTCTCATATTCTGAACTTCCCTTAAAACTTCATCTAACCTTTTGTATCGTTCTTTATCCCTTGCTTCATATTCTTTTTCTAAAAATTTAATCTGAGTCAACATTTCTTCCTTTAAGTCCTGCTTTAACTCTTCTTTGATCTCTTTTCTTAATATATGATTATGTTCAACCAAAGCCTCTTTGAATAAATTTTTCATCATCATCTGAAACTGTTTAACCTTTTCATCATTAGGATTGGTTATATCTACTTCATTTCCATGGCTTAATTTCAGTGCATAATCTTCATTTTCATCCATACTGGAAATTGCAGCTTTAATAGCTCTAAGCTGAAGTCCCTGCTCTTTAAAGTGCTTAATGTTTTCAAAGATCCTGATTTCTTGATCCGTATAATATCTATGCCCCATTTCGTTCCTTGGAATCTCCAGGTTAAGTTCTTCTTCCCAGTACCGAAGTACATGTGTTTCTAAATTGAGCATTTCAGATGCCTCTGAAATACTGTATCTTTTTTCTTCCATAGTTTCACCCCATTATCAAAAATTTCCAGTTATACTCGTAGTATACCATAAATTTACATTAAATCAATAAAAAAATGCTAAAAATTTACTTTAAGGGCTAATATTGATAAAAGTTGAAGACGAAAAAATAAAAACCTTCCTGGCTCATGCTAAAGTAAAACATGAATCGGGAAGGTTTTTATTAACTGCTGTTTTATGAGTGATTTAGGAATTTGCATTCCCACTTTCGACTTCGTTTATAAGTTTTTCAGCACTGTTGATGAATTCGTAAGCTCTGTCAATAACTGTTTTTATGTTGTCCATAACTTCAGGTGTGAGGTTTTTGGGATCAGCAAAATATCCGTCAATTTCTGTAATTCCTTCGGAAATCTCATTCATAACTGTAACAAGTTCTTCAATCTCTAAAAGCTCAGGACTTGTATTCACCTTGTCAACAACCTCATTATATGCGTCTATCATCGCTGAAAATTCCTGTGCAAGGGCTTGTTGTTCCTCGGTATATTCCACTTCTGTGCTTTCTTGTGTAGTATCTTGCGCAGCTTCTTGTTTATTCTCCTGTGCACTTCCTTGTGAACTGGTTGATGAAGTGGACGCTTTTTCTCCACCACAGGCAACAAGATTCAGTGTCATCATAAGTGTTAACATACTACAAGTAATTTTTTCATTTTAAATCCTCCTCTTTCTAGTCAACGTATGTAATAACGCACCGCCCGTTAAGTATATCAGGCATTTTTTTTTAACCGTCTTTTGCATGAATGACGATTTTTTTGACATGAAATACTTTTTTACATGAAACATAGTATCGTCTGTCAAATTATTATGTTAAAATAATAGTGAAGAAACGGAGGAATTTTAATGATACAAATTGCAGTCTGCGACGACAATATTGACGAACTATCCCACATTGTTCAACTGATCAACCTATATAAAGTATCCAAAAACTTCAGCTGCAAATGTACCATCTTTCATAATGGATTTGAGCTCATTTCGGTTTTAGAAAAAGGAAAGAGATTCGATATATACTGTCTGGATATTATTATGCCGGGGTTGACGGGCATTGATGTGGCAAAGGAAATCCGTAAGTTTGACAAAACCACACCCCTTCTGTTCTTTACCTCCTCCGCTGAATTTGCCTTAGAAAGTTATTCTGTAAAAGCTGTCAATTATGTACTAAAGCCTATTACAAAAGAAAAATTCTTCCTCACCCTGGATGAAGTCTTAGAGAAAATAAACGCAGATCAAGAAGAAGATGCCATTATTGTAAAAAGCAATGAAGGCATTCAAAGAATCCTCATTTCTAATTTAGCTTTTGTCGAGGTGATTGGCAGAAATGTTTTGTATCATCTTTACTTCGGAAAAATCATCCAATGTACAGAATCTTTCTCCTCTGTCTGCGACAAGCTTATGAAATATGGGTGCTTTATCAGACCGCATCGCTCCTACATTGTGAACATGCAGTTTATAGACACCATCGAAAATCATCAGATCACCCTGCAGAATCTTGCCATTATACCTGTTGCCCAGAGAAAGATTAGAGAAATTAAGCAACAATATCTAAATTATCAGATGGAGGAGCAATAAAAGAATGATAGAAACTGTCATTGAGTTTTCTCGCTATTATATCGCCCTTCTGTTCGGAACGGGCATAGCAGCCCTTTTTACCGGAATGCCACACACAAGGAAAAACTATCTGGTTTATGGAATCTTTACCATCATCATATTTCTTTTACAACTTCTTTCCTTATGGACATGGGGCATGGAGATCACGTTTAAACTCTATCCACTCATCACCCATCTTCCAATGGTTATATTTATTGTATTTTATTTAAAACAATCATGGCTAATAGCTATTACCAGTATGTGTCTTTCTTTTCTGTGCTACCAGTTTCCCCGATACGTTGGCACTGTTTTAGGAGCCACTTTTGGCTGGGTTACTATGAACCACATTGGTTATATTGTCACAGCCATTCTGATGTACTACTTTCTACAGAAATATGCCGTAAAATCTGTTCGGCATCTGTTGGAACGGTCTAATAAGTCCTGCCTGCTGTTTGGTGCAATGCCCACTTTTTATTATGTTTTTGAGCATACTTCCACAGTATATACAGATTTTATGTACAGCGGAACCCGGGCGGCTGTACAGTTTATGCCCTTTGTGACGTCCGCATTCTATATAGTTTTTGTTCTTTTGTATTATGACGAAACTCAAAAACAAGCAAGAATTCAAAGAGAGCGAGACATGCTGGCCACACAGTTTAAGCAGGCTCAAACCGAATTTGCTTCTCTAAAACAAATTCAGCAGACTGCTGCAGCCTACAGACACGATATGCGCCACCATTTCTCCCTTTTACAGTGGTTGGCATCCGAAGGACTTGTAGATGAAATCATAGAATACCTAAAGACTGCCCAGTCCGATGTCGATGCCATCACTCCCATACGTTTTTGTGAAAATGAGACTGTCAATCTGATTTTGTCCTCTTTTGCTTTCAAGGCAAAGGAAGCAAGCATCCATTTAAGCATAGATGCAAGATTGCCTGATGCCCTTCCCTTTAGCGATACCGAGCTTTGTTCACTTTTGTCCAATGCTTTGGAAAACGCCATACATGCCTGCGAGCAAATATCAGAAAGCAGTAAACGATCTATCAAACTCCGCATGTATTCCAAAAGCAATAAATTGTGCATTGACATCCGAAACAGCTATCAATCAGAACCGATTTTTTCTGGGGATCTGCCGATATCCAAAGAGCAGGGACATGGTTATGGTACAAAGAGCATGGCCCATATTATAAAAAAGCATAGCGGTGTCTTTCTGTTTACGACCAAAGAGGGTTGGTTTATCTTTCAGGCGACCATATAAATCGATATGATAACAAAAAATCCAGTTCTTCACCAAAAGAAGAACTGGATTTTTATGTATTTTCTTAATTGGCTTTTTGCATATTGGCAAACTTCGTATACTGACCTAACCAAACCAGATCTACGGTCCCTGTCGGGCCGTTTCTTTGTTTTGCTATGATGACTTCTGCCTGGTTTTTCTTTTCTGTATCCGGATGGTAATACTCATCCCTATATAAAAACATTACCACGTCGGCATCCTGCTCTATAGCTCCGGATTCTCTTAAATCTGAAAGCATCGGTCTATGGTCTGCCCTTGTTTCACAGGCTCGGCTAAGCTGGGAAAGGGCAATAACAGGAGCTTCCATTTCTCTTGCCAGAGCCTTTAAGGATCTGGAGATTTCAGATATTTCCTGCTGTCTGGAATCAGACTTTCCACTTCCACTCATAAGTTGCAGATAGTCGATTAAAATAAGGCCAAGGCCTTTCTCAAGCTTTAATCTCCTGCATTTTGCCCTCATCTCCATAACAGAAATACCAGGTGTATCGTCAATATAAATAGGTGCTTCTGCAAGAGTACCCATAGCTCTCGCTATTTTTACCCAATCTTCCTGGTTCATAGCACCGGTTCGAAGTTTCTGTGCATCGATCATCGCTTCAGCGCAAAGCATACGATTAACCAACTGCTCTTTTGACATTTCCAGACTAAAGATGGCAATGGGTACTTTTTCCCGTACCGCTGCATATTGGGCAATATTCAGGGCAAACGCCGTCTTTCCCATGGAAGGCCTTGCAGCCACTAAAATCAAATCCGAAGGCTGAAGACCTGCAGTTTTATAGTCTAAATCGATAAAACCAGTGGAAAGTCCTGTTACCTTCCCTTGATTTTTATATATTTCTTCTATTTTTTCAAAGGCAGATAAAAGCACTTCTCTCATAGGAGAAAAATCTTCTGTATGCTTATTTTGCAAAATGTGAAAAATGCTTTGCTCTGCTTGGTTTAAAATCGTATTCACATCTTCCTTAGCTTCATAACTAAGCCCCATAATATCCTGGCTTGCTTTAATCAATCTTCTTAAAATTGATTTGCTCTCAACAATTTTGGCATATTGCTTAATATGAGCTGATGTAGGAACACTGGAAGCTAATTCTGATAAGTACGCAATACCCCCTATTTGCTCTAACAATCCTTTTTCCTCAAGGCGGCTTTTAAGGGTAACCAAGTCAACCGGAGCGCCTTGATTAAAAAGCTCAATACAAGTTTCAAAAATCATCTTATGATCGGGTCTGTAGAAATCATCTCCTCTTAAAATCTCTGCTGCAGATGCGATGGCTTCCCGATCAAGAATCATGGATCCCAATACAGATTGTTCAGCTTCAATATTATGAGGGGGAATTCTCTGCAATCTTGATTCCTCCATAATTAGCCCCCTTTTATTTTTCTATGCTTCAGTTACTTTAACCGTTAACTCTGCTGTAACCTGCGGATGAAGTTTAACTGGAACCATATGATTGCCCAAACTTCTAATGGGTTCATCCAGTTGAATCTTTTTCTTGTCTAAAGATAAATTAAATTGCTTTTTGGCGGCTTCAACAATTTCCTTAGCTGTCACAGAACCAAAGAGCCTTCCGCCTTCTCCTGCCTTGACACTGACTGTCACAATCTTATCTTTTAATTCCTCTTTGAGTTGCTGTGCTGCAGCAAGTTCCTCCTGTTTTTTCTTATCTTCTGCTTTCTTTTTCAAATTCAAATCATTTAAAGACGTTTTGGTTGCTTCTACTGCTAATCCCTGAGGAATTAGATAATTTCTTGCATAACCATCGCTGACATTTATAACATCACCTTTTTTACCATGTTTTTTTACATCCTGAGTTAATATAACTTTCATCTTCTTTCCGCTCCTTCCTCTAAGTATTCATCTATAGCTTCTATTAATTGATCGTATACTTCATCAATAGGGACTTCGCTAAACTGGGCTCCTGCCACAGTCTGATGGCCTCCGCCCCCTAACTTTTCCATGATGAGTTGCACATTAATATCTCCTAAAGATCTTGCACTAATCATAACATCATTTTTTATAGAACACATCACAAAGGATGCTTTAATCCCTGAGATATTTAATAATTCATCTGCCGCCTGAGCTGCGATCACAGCTCCATTTTTAAGATCAGAAGGCGCAATAGAAATCGCCATATTCTTCCTATAAATGCGTGCATCCTTAACCGCAGCTGCCCTTGCCTGATATGATTCCATATCGTTTTGAAACAGCATGCGAACTCTCGTACTGTCAGCCCCATTTCTTCTTAAAAATGCAGCAGCCTCAAAGGTTCTTACCCCTGTTTTAAATACAAAGTTCTTGGTATCAATAGTAATTCCTGCAAGAAGAATATCTGCTTCTATTGGCTTTAGTTTAACCTTATCTACGATGTATTGTAAGATTTCAGCAATCATTTCGCAAGTGGAAGATATAAAAGGTTCTAAATAAGTCAATACAGCATTATCAATAAACTCTGCACTTCTTCTATGATGATCAAATACTACAATATTTTTACTTAATTCCAAAAGCTCAGGGCACTCTGTATAACTCGGTCTATGAACATCTACAACCACTACAAGGGTTTTTTCTCCCGTATGCCCTATGGCTTCAATACTGTTTAAAAAAATCTTTTCTTCATATTCTCCAGATTCTAAGATTTTGTCATATACTGTTTTAATCGCACTGGTAGGTTCGTTTAATACAATATAAGCTTTTTTACCTAATAACTGAGCTGCCCGATAAACACCTATGGCTGCTCCGAGGCAATCCACATCAGGATTTTTATGCCCCATAATCAGAACTTCATCCGACTCTTCAATAATCTCTCGGAATGCATAAGCCTTCATTCTTGCCTTTACCCGGGTACTTTTTTCAACTTCCTTGGTTTTTCCCCCGTAGAAAGAATATTTGTCAACATTTTTAATAACCGCCTGATCTCCGCCTCTTCCCAAAGCTAAATCAATGGCTGCTTTTGCATACTCCATAGACTGGGGCAAATTTTTCCCATTCACCCCAATCCCTATGCTTAATGTCACAGGAAGCTCATTGCCTATATGGATCTGCCTTATTTCATCCAGGATCTCAAATTTCTTCTGTCTGAACTTTTCTAAATGCTCATTGTAAAAAAGCATAAGATACTGGTCTTTTTCTAACTTTTTAACGATACCTTCACCCTGCTGCGCCCAGGAATTTAACTTTCTGTCAATCAAGGCAATCAGTAAAGGCCTTCTGACGTCTTCTACACTTTGCATGACCTCTTCATAATTATCTATAAAAATTAGTCCTATAGATACTTTTTGCTTTAAATTTTCTTCTTTTAAAATCATATTGTGCGTATTGTCAATAAAGTAAAGTCCATACATAGTCCGCTGGCTGCCGCTGGCTTGTGACAAATACACCCGATCGATATATACATTATAGTGCCTGTTGTCTACAGTGATTGTTTTTGTAACCTGTTCTTTTCCTTTTGGAAACTGATCGGCAGTAATATCCAGAAAAAGATTTTGAATGTTTTTATTCACTAAATTCTTTGCTTTTATGACTTCTTCTATCCTGGGATTATACCATTTGATCCATCCATGGGCGTCAACCATAATAAATGGAAAAGGAAAATAAGACAGCACATCTTTATGAATGGAATGGAAATCATAGTCTTTATTTAGAGTCCTTTCTTCCAGCTGACTTCCTTTCTTCCCCCATAAAAGAGTAAAGATCAATAACGCCACACAAAGCAGCATTGCAACAAACCCTATAACTGGCTCATAAAATAGAAAGATTACTCCAAAAACAAACAAAATCAATATATAGAAATGAGGCTGCAGAAAAACTCTATTTATAAATGTTTTGTAATGACTTTTATTCATGGTTTAGCCTCCACACATACATCTATACAACCTTACTATAGGAATCTTTCTGTTTTCCTGAAATTAAATATGCCTTCCAAGAATCCAAGGATTACAAATAAGAAAGGACTTACAATGATGCTTAAGAAACTTAAGATGCCCATAAATGCCTTAAATCTAGCACCGGCCTTAGCATTTTTAATCACGTGGATCGTAAATAAAACACCAACAATAAACATAAAAACAGCAAATATAATCAGAACATTATCCATAGCCATGGCTAGCCTTGGATATAATCTGTCATCCATATCATTTCGAATAAGCCAGGTTAAACCCAAAAGACCTACAGTTAAAGGGGTAAATCCAATATTCGTTATGTCTTTAATTTTAGGAGACTCCCATTTTAGAGCTTTTAAAATAAGCTTTGTAAATAAGACTTGAACAATTGAAGATAAAAAGCCACCAATAAAAATGAAAGCTGGGAACAGATATCGTATTAAGAAAAAAGATTGCTTTATTGCCAATCTGTAAAGCGAATAATTCTCCGCAAATTTTACAGGGTCTTCCTTTAAAAGATATAAAGAAGTAGTCCCTGTTCCCTGCAAATTATTTAATAACAGCTCGTACTGCTTAGACAGTTGACTAAGATACTGATTTTCAACAAAATTGGTAAATGAATAGAACCGTGATATAATGCCTACTTTATAGGCAAAGTTCCATATGATCAGCAATCCAATCCATCCGGATAAGTACGCAATAGAAAGCATAATAATATTTTTAGGGAGATTTTTTTGCTTATGATAATAAATACCGCATACAAAAGACGGCATTAAAAGAAGTAATATGAGCATAATCGCAGCTCTTGGACTAACTGTAAATATTAATACAGACAACACAACCACCGGCATTACAAAAGAAGACATCTGCGTCCCTTTTTTGTATACATACAGGCTATAGGGTACACCAAAAAAACATGCAAGAATATATAAAACGGGAAGAGAATATCCCAGTACACCAACACCCGTATAAAATAATCCCATAGCTAAAAGCCATAGAATATCTTTTATCGAAAATTTCATTTCATGACCTCCTGTTTTTCTCATACGCTCCATCCAGATGTCTAAGTAAAGCTGTCAAATCAGCAAACCATTCTTGCTCATCAGTATTTTCTAAAATACCTACTTTTAATTTGTTACGAATCTTCATATCTAATGTATTATATGGTATTCCTAATCTTTTTGCGAGTAGATAAGTAAGAATAATGATATTGGCTAATAAGTCTCCTCTGTCCTGGTAACTTTGATTCCCATAATCAAGCATTCCTGAAAACAGATTTGCTACATCTGAAAGAAGTTGTGCCTTTAACTTTTCGATAATTTTTAAAGAGCGTGTAATATCGAACTCTTTATCGTGCATCGCCATAATACCACCCCATTCTCCCATTGAAACCGTCTTTTAATTATATCATTCTTTCGTTTTAATGAAAAGTCTATTCAATAATCTCATAGGACCCTAATAATTTGTAAAATGAAGTTTTTCTCTGTACCATCATAAGCGCATTTTTCATATCCTCTTCCAAAATATGTCCCTCTAAGTCAACAAAAAATACGTATTCACCCAGTCTTGTTTTAGAAGGCCTGGATAAGATTTTAGTCATGTTGACATCCCATAGAGAAAAAATATTTAAAACTCTGTAGAGTTCCCCAGGCTTATTCTCCGTGGAAAATACAAGGCTGGTTTTGCATTTTGCACCCCTTTTGCCCTCTTCTTTTCCTAATACTACGAATCTGGTTTCATTATGTTTGTTATCCTGAATATCGGAATCCAGAACAGAAAGTCCATATTTCTTTGCTGCAAGCAAAGTTCCTACTGCTGCCCTGGGAGCCTTATTGGCTGCAACTTCCCTTACTGCTTCGGCAGTTGAACTGGTAAATACGATCTCAGCTTTTGGAACATGAGTATGTAAATAGTTTCTGCATTGGGCAATGGCCTGAGGATGGGATAAAACTGCTTTAATTTCACCAAAACCGAATTCTTCAAATCCAATAAAATAATGTCTTACAGGTATTACAATTTCCGCCTGTATTTTTAAATTGACTTCAAAGGCCAGCATATCCACAGTTGTATTGACAGCCCCTTCGATGGAATTTTCAATAGGAACAACGCCTTTTGAAACTTCTCCTTTGTCTACAGCCTGTAATAAATCCTGAATCGTTGGAAAAGGAATTAACTGATATTCATTTATATTGTTAAAATACGCATAAGCCGCCTGCTCCGAAAAAGTTCCGCTTGGTCCTAAATATCCTGCAAGTAACATAGCTTCCCCACTTTCTTTAGAAGTATAAGCTCTTTTATTCTATCACATACATTTTTTTAAATCTATGGCATTTATGCTTAATCTGTGCTATACTACTGTTGATATATATTTCTAAATAAAGGAGGCACTGGAAAATGGACTTTAAAATTACCCATAAATTAAATGAATCGGATCATCAATGGCATATCTCTATTGAAGGTGAGATTGATATCTATAATTCTGAACAATTAAAAGGAAAATTATATGAGCTCCTTGAAGAAAAACAAGCGGATTTATATATCGACTGCAGTAATTTAGAATATATTGACAGCACCGGATTAGGCTCATTGGTATCTGTTCTTAAAAAAGTTAAGCAGTTTAATGGAAATATTCATTTATCTCAGCTCAAGCCTAATGTAGCAAAAATCTTTAAAATCACTGACTTAAACAAAGTATTTATGATAGAAGGTGCTGCCCATGAATAATCCTAAAAATCCATCCGCCAACCAAGATGTTATTGAACTGGGACTCCCCTTAAATCCTGCCTATGTCTCTGCTGCAAGACTCACTGCCTCTTCCATTGCAAACCGCATGGGATTTGACATTGAAGATATTGAAGATATTAAAGCAGCTGTATCAGAAGCTTGTACATATTTAATCAAACAGTATCAATTAGACAGAGATGGGCAAAGTACTTTCAAAATTCAATTTATGATTAAAGAGGAAGGTCTGGAGATTCAGTTAACCACCCGCAGATTCAAAAAAAGTTCCGGACAAGAGGAAGACGGCTTAGGCATCCTGATGATCGAAGCATTAATGGATTTCATTTCTATCTCTAATAAAGATGATGATACCCATATAGTAATGTTGAAAAAATTAAAATAAATGCATATGTTCTTAAAAGTGGTTATATATACCACTTTTTTATTTTTCTAAAAATTTTTGATTCAAAAAAGGTATAATATTCCTTTGCGCAGAATTAATATATATATAATAATACATGTCTTTTATGAAGCTTTGCCATGTAAGATCAATAGGGATGAAGGTGGTTTTATGAAAGCTCAACTCTTCAAAAAGACCTTTCCAAGTGAACTCAAATGTATTAGAACAGTCATAGAAGAAATTATGGACTATTTATGCTGTTCCTTTCCTTCTTTATCCTCAGAGGATTATTTTGATTGCAAATTAATTTATAATGAGCTCTTAATCAATGCCGTAATTCACGGAAATGAAAACGATAAAAGCAAATTTGTATCTGTAACGATTGAAATTATAGGGGATGATAGTATATACTCTACTATTACAGATGAAGGAAATGGCTTTGACTATAATCGTATATTAAAAGAAATAGAAAAAACAGACCGGCTTTTCTTAGAAAGCGGTCGAGGCATTCAGCTGGTACAATCATTAACCAATGAACTTCATTATGAACCTTCAGGAAAACGAATAAGCTTTTACAAAAGGATGAGCAAAAATGGACAAAATCTTAGTTGTAGATGATATCGAGCAAAATGTAGAATTGATCAGCCGATATTTAATCAATGCAGGATATGATGTCATCACAGCCAATAGTGGCTCTATGGCAATCAAAAAAGCAAAACTGCTTCAGCCTGATTTGATTATATTAGATATTATGATGCCTAATATAAGCGGTTATGACGTTTGCAAAATCTTAAAAAGCAATGAAGACACAAAATATATTTCCATATTGGTTATAACGGCTCTGGATTCAAAAGATACGAAAGTAAGAGCCTTTGAAGCAGGTGCAGATGATTTTATTACCAAATCCTTTGATAAAATGACCCTGCTTTCAAAGGTAAAATCTCTTCTTCGTATCAAACATTTAAGCGATCAGTTAAAAAAGCAATATGCCGAACTTCAGGAAAAAAATAACATCATGGATTATCAGCTTAAAATGGCAAAGCAAATTCAGCAGTCCTTAATTCAGGAGGCCAACTTCTCAGTGAATGACGTAAAATTTACGAGCCGCTATATACCAGCCTTAGATGTGGGAGGAGATGTATACGACATCATCAAGTTAAATGAAGATTCTGTCGGGGTATTTATTGCCGATGTTTCAGGCCATGGAATCTCAGCTGCTCTTCTTACATCTATGGTAAAAATGTTATTCAGAAATCTGGTAGCTGCCTGTCCTGAACCAGATAAACTCCTGTCTCAAATGAATCGAGAATTTATTAATGTATTTGCCAATAAAATCACTGATGTATATGCCTCAGCCTTTTATGCAAAAATAGATACCAAAAATAGGATCATACATTATTCCAATGCAGGACAAGCGCTACCTCTGTTTGTCCGATCCTGCGATGACACAGTAGAAGAACTCAGTATCAACGGTCTTCCCATTGGTCTTATGGAAGATTCTTCCTATGATTTAAAATCCACTGTATTTGAAAAAGGAGATGTCATTTTATTTTATACGGATGGCTTATGTGATTCCCTTTACAAAGATAATCCGGAAGAATTTATTCAAAAATTAAAAGAACTGTTGCTGGACTACAAAAACCAGCCCTCAGAAGAAATCATAGAATCTATTTTAAATCAGTTTTATTATCTCGATGATTCATCAAAATATGAAACCGATGATGTAAGCATTATTATATGCAAAATATAAGGAGTTGAAAGCTTTACTTTCAACTCCTCTTATATTTCCTGGATCTTTAAATATAATAAAATTTCCGATCCTTTTCCTTGATGATCCATGATCTCATAAGCATTCACAATCACTGGAAGGGAATTGTTTTCTTTATCCCTGATATTCCACTTCCATTCCCCGAGACTACCTCTTCTCATCATATCTTTTAGACTTTTATCCACCATTTCCGGATCATCAAAATAATCGGCAAAATATTTTCCTTTCATTTCTTCCCTGGTAAATCCCAATAAAGAAGATATTAGTTCGTTGCTCTGTATAATGATTCCTTCCCTGTCGATGAGCAGAAGGGCCCTCGTACTGCTCTCCAAAAGTTTCTGATTAAAGTTCTTTTCATAGATTAAGGCCTGCTCCATGTTTTTCATCGCAGTAATGTCTTTAGTGATATTGGTAAATCCGATGAGCTCATTATTTTTATTATACATTGGAGTAATAAGGACCTCGGCAAAATAGTTTTCTCCGTTTTTCTTGGTCCTCCATCCATATTCAACATATTCCCCTTCTGTTTTGGCGATTTCCAGCTCCTTTTCCACTTTTCCTGATTTTACATCTTCGTCCTTATAAAGGGTTGATATATGATTGCCTATGATTTCCTCTGCTTTATAGCCTTCCAATAATTCTGCTCCTTTATTCCAGGTAGTAATAAAACCGTCCTTATCCATAGATACGATGGCATAATCTTTTATACTGTTTATAATATTGTTTAAGAAATCTGTTCTTTCTTTTACCTTTTCTTCTAATTCATCATTCATATTTTGAATCAGCTGATTTTGAAACTGCAGCTCTTTTGAAAGTCTTTCCGTTCTTTCATAAATCATCGCATTGGAAACAGACATTCCTAGATAATAGCGAATAGACTTTATGACCTCTATCTGCTCTTCCTGATAATCTGTAATACTGGCCAATACCAATATTCCTACCAGCTCATGCTGAGTTGAAATAGGAACGACCATCAGGGACTTAGGCTTAATCTTTCCTAAAAATGTCCGGGTACAATATGCCGTATCCTCAGGAATATCGGAGATAATTTGAATTTCATTGCTTTGTGCCGCCTGCCCGATAAACCCTTCTCCAATAGAAATATCAAACTCCTTATACACATTCTTAGAAAATCCAAAAGAAGCCTTGATCTCCAACTTATTCGTAACAGAGCTGGCAATATAAAACGCTCCCCAGTTGCTTCTTGTTGCATCAATCACTTTGGGAAGAAGATCTTCTAAAAGCTTTTCCAGTTGAATATTCACTGCCAAGGCATTAATGATATTAAATGTCTTAACTTTAATCCTGTTTTGACGTTTTAAATGTCCTCTTAAAGATTCCAGAGCATTATACACCTTCTCGAATGCCTTAGAAGGCGCGAAATCAGCTTCTTCCCCTTTAGAAATACTTTCAATATTTTTCATTAATGCATCTATTTGTCCATAAACATTTTTCTTATACTTCCACCAGGATATAAAAGAAAAAGCAAGTACTAAAAATACATCCCCTATAATCATCAAAATTGCGATTCCGTCGGAAATATAAGTATGTATATAAAAAAGTACTACACCCAGCAAAACGCCTATAACCAATAACACTGAATGGATTATGAATTCAAATTTAGGATGTTCTTTCATGACGACACTCTTCTTCCTTTTCTCATTCTCCCAAACATTTCTTAAGACCTGTTAAAATAGGTATATCTGTTGATAGGCAAACATACTGTTGACCGCGCTTTTGGCAAAAGGATTGAATTTGAATTTGAAATTCTTTAAGGGCCTTTTTGTATGCTTCGATTGTACTCTCTGTTAATTCTATATCTTTAAATTCCCCGCTTTCTTGATCTGTTAGCCTGTAATATCCCCTAAGACTTGGGTTTAGTTCTTCCGGGGATAAAATTTGAACCAGTACAACCTGCTGTTTTTTATATTGAAGAAGCTTCACTGCTTCTTCATATCCATCCTGCGAAAAAAAATCAGACAGAATAAAAGAGATCCCCTGTGCCATAGGATAATTCTTAAGGCTCATAATAGACTGGGTTAAAGTCGTTTCTCTATCAAGAGGAAGTTCATCTAAAAACTTTACAACATCATAAAACAAGTTTTTTGATTTGATATTTTTCTTCTCTGCGTTAATCGTTCTGCCACAGGCATAGAGATTCACTACATCCATGTTTCTTAATCCAATATATGCAATAGCTGCCGCCAAATGCTTTCCATAAAAAATTTTGCTTATTTCACTGTCGTCCATAGACATGCTGTTGTCTAAAAATACATTTACATTTCCTTGTTTTTCTTCCATAAAAAGTTTTAAAAACGGTTTATCAAAGCGGCCATAACTGTTCCAGTCAATTCTTCTTAAGTCATCTCCAAGAACATAGGGACGAAAATCAGAAAACTCTAAGGACATCCCCTGAGCTTTTGATTTTCGCGCACCGCTATATCCATTGACAAGAAGAGACTCCATTCTTATAGCAAAAACATCCAATTGGGATAAAAATTCTTTTGTAATAACTTCCATCAATTTGGGCATAGTTATTTCCCTTCCTCTAAAGCTGCCAAAATCAAATCATCTGATGTAACCTGATCTGCTAAAGCTTCAAAATTTAAGAAAATACGGTGCCTTAAAGTAGGAAGGGCCACAGTCTTAATATCATCAAAGGATACATTGTATCTGCCTTCAAGCAAGGCATGAATTCTTGCAGCGATAATAATTGCCTGAGCACCCCTTGGACTTGGACCATATCTTACATATTTTTTAGTTGTTTCAGAAGCATGCTCCGATTCCGGATGAAGTTTCAGTATAAGCTGCATAGCATACTCCAATACAGGGTTTGCAATTGGCACCTGCTTTGCGATTTCTCCCATCTGTAATAGATCTTCTTTGCCGCATACAGTTCTTGGCTCAGAAACATTAACTCCTGTTGTCAGGCCTACAATTTGAGCCAATTCTTTTTCGTTTGGGAACTTAACATCTAGTTTGAACATAAACCGGTCCATCTGGGCTTCCGGCAAAGGATAAGTTCCTTCCATTTCTAAAGGATTTTGAGTCGCCATTACAAAAAATGGACTAGGAAGAGTGTATGTATTATTGCCTACTGTAACGGTTTTTTCCTGCATGGCTTCCAGCATTGCACTTTGGGTTTTTGGCGTTGCACGATTGATTTCATCGGCTAACACAATGTTTGAGAATACAGGCCCTGCCTGAAATTGAAATTCACTGCTTCCGTCCTGCTTCTTCATAATGATATTGGTTCCAATAACATCTGCTGGCATTAAATCCGGGGTAAACTGAATTCTTGAGAATCTAAGATCCAGCACTTTCCCTAAGGTTTTGACCAATTGTGTTTTTCCTAAGCCGGGAAGCCCTTCAAGGAGCACATTACCCCCGGCAATAATAGCCATAAGCACATACCGTATAATGTCTTTCTGCCCTATGATACTTTCTCCAATGGCCTCTTCTATTTCTGTAAAGCGTTTAGAAAAGCTTGAAATTTGATTTTCAGTTATATCCATTTTTAATCACCATTACCTAATCTAGTTTTAATTCCATTGTATCTAAGTGAAATCTATTAGTCAATAAAAAAGAAGTGCCGCCAACTACTTAGTAGTTTCGTGACACTTCTTAACCTATTAATCTTGAGTATATGGAAGAAGAGCGATATGTCTTGCTCTCTTAATAGCAATTGTTAAGGCACGTTGATGCTTTGCACAGTTACCTGTAATTCTTCTTGGAAGAATCTTGCCTCTTTCAGAAACGTATTTTTTAAGTCTATTTGTATCTTTATAATCAATCACGTTCATTTTATCAATGCAAAAATTACATACTTTTTTTCTTTTACGGATACGTCTTTTTTGAACTGCCACGCTTAACCCTCCTTTACGAATACCATTCACTAGAATGGTAAGTCTTCATCTTCTAAACTTTCATCGATTGGATAAAATCCTTCCGGTTCTTGATCAAAAGGGGTTGTTTTATATTGCTGTGTTTGGGACGGTTCATAGCTCTGATGGGCTTCAAAGGCAGCTTTGCTTTCTGCAAAGTACTGTTCTTCAACAACCACATCCGTAGACCATCTTCTTTTACCTTCCTGGTCATCCCAAGAACGCACCTGAAGGCGACCTACTACAGAAACCATCTGCCCTTTCTTAAAATATTTCTCCGCAAATTCTCCCTGTTTTCCAAATGCAACCACATTAATAAAGTCCGCATCCGGCTCTCCTTCACGTCTGAAACGTCTATTAACAGCGAGGGTATATCTAGCTACTGCCAACGGCTCTGCGCTTTGCGAGTATCTTATTTCCGGGTTTTTTGTCAATCGTCCCATTAAAATCACTTTATTCATACAATAACCCCCTTTATCTTTTGAGGAACTGCAATATTCTATCTCAAATTATTTCCAATATGTTCAATGTCTAATCATTATGGATCAATTATTCTTCTACTTTTGTAATCAAATATCTGATTACAGAATCCATAATACGAACACGGCTTTCAATTTCTGCTGGCGCACTTGCATCAGCTGTGAAAGTAATGAAGTAATAGAGACCTTCGTTAAACTTACTGATTTCGTAAGCTAATTTTCTTTTACCCCATTCATCCACTTTTTCTACGGTTCCGCCAAATCTTGTGATATAGCCTTGAACTTTTTCCAATGCTGCATTTTTTGCTTCTTCTTCAAGACTTGGTGCAAAAACCACTGCAAATTCGTATTTGTTCATTCTCAAGCACCTCCTTTTGGACTTTGGCCCTATTATAAATAGAGCAAGGATTTACACTTACAATCTAAGATGATACCATAAAATCAAGAAAGATACAAGCTATTTTTACAAATTATCTGCCCCAGTTATTTCCTCAGCTATTCCTTCTGGCCTCTCAAGAATTTTTTTCACTCTTTTTTCAAACTTTGTTCGAGGAATCAGGACTAAATGATTGCATCCCGTACATCTTAATCTAAAATCAATGCCCACTCTAAGTACTTCCCACCTATTGGCACCACAGGGATGGGGTTTTTTCATTTGTACGATATCTCCTACATAAAACTTCATTTTCCTACCTCCATAGTTTTAATGAATAAATTGATCTACACTGTATTATATATAAAGAAAGGAAGATAAAACCAGAACTTTGTGTTTTTATTGCTGTACGATATCAATACTTTGTAAAACTTAAATATGGGGGAACCTTAATGAATTGGAAACTTTTCTTTTCTGCCTTTTTTACCTTATTTATTGCTGAATTAGGAGATAAAACTCAACTAGCAGTATTTTGCATGAGTGCAGATAAAAAACAACCTATCCCAATATTTCTGGGAGCCTCCTTAGCTTTAATTCTGGTCACGTTCTTAGGGGCATTTTTTGGTGAATACATATCAAGATATATCCCGCAGCATATTATTAAATTCATTGCCGGATGCTTGTTTATAGGAATTGGGATATTTGTATTAAAAGAATCATTCATGGAATTATCAAAATAAAAAAAGAATAATCAAAAACCCCATAGGATATCAAACCTATGGGGATTATTTTATAAGGCGCCAATCGGATTTGAACCGATGAATAAAGGTTTTGCAGACCTCTGCCTTACCACTTGGCTATGGCGCCATATTTTAAATTCTGGCAGCCACCTACTCTCCCAGGCAGTCTCCCGCCAAGTACCATCGGCCGTCTATGGCTTAACCATCATGTTCGGTATGGGTATGGGTGTTTCCCATAGACGCATCGCCACCAGAAATATATGAGTGACCCATAGGGGACTCGAACCCCTGTTACCGCCGTGAAAGGGCGGTGTCTTAACCGCTTGACCAATGGGCCATATTGGCTCCCCGAGTAGGATTCGAACCTACGACCCTCCGGTTAACAGCCGGATGCTCTACCGCTGAGCTATCGAGGATTATAATTGCTTCGCAATTATTTAGAAGTTTTTTTCAAAAACTTCACAATCTCGCTACACATCAGAAGTTTTTAGAAATTTTCTTCTAAAACTTCATATTCTCGCTTCCCTTGGAAGCTTTCTTGAGGATCTGCACCCTCAAAACTAAACACTGTCTGCTAAAGCTTTCTTAGGTCAAGCCCTCGACCTATTAGTACTTATCAGCTCAACATGTTACCATGCTTTCACCTTAAGCCTATCTACCAGGTAGTCTTCCTGGGGTCTTACTAGCTTATGCTATGGGAAATCTTATCTTGAGGTGGGCTTCACACTTAGATGCCTTCAGCGTTTATCCCTTCCAAACTTGGCTACTCTGCTGTGCACTTGGTAG